>JBDTTU010000102.1:0-14543 GCA_039930465.1 Burkholderiales bacterium | reverse complement strand
CCCGCATGGACACCCGCACTTCCCCGTATCGCCTGCGCATCGAAAAAGTCCGTGACGCGCTCAGGCGCAATGGCCTCGCCGCCGCGCTGGTGCCCTCGAGCGACCCGCACCTGAGCGAATACCTGCCCGAGCGCTGGCAAGGGCGGCAGTGGTTGTCGGGCTTCACCGGTTCGATGGGCACGCTGGTCGTCACGCTGGATGGCGCGGCCGTGTTCGCCGACAGCCGCTACTGGGTGCAGGCCGAAGCCGAACTCGCTGGCACCGGCACCGAGCTGGTGAAGATTCCGACCGGCAATTCGAGCGCACACCTCGACTGGATCGCCAGCCACGTGTCGGCCGGACAGGCCGTGGGCGTCGACGCCAACGTGCTCGGCCTGGCCGCGGCGCAGATGCTGAAGAGCGTGCTCGACCGCGCCAGCATCACGCTGCGCACCGACTTCGACGCGCTCGACGAAGTCTGGCCCGAGCGCCCGGGCCTGCCCACCGCCGCGGTTTACGAACACCTTGCGCCGCAGGCGCCGCTGGCGCGCGCCGCCAAGCTCGCGCAGGTGCGTGAAGCGATGCTGCGGCACGGCGCCACGCACCACTTCATCTCGACGGTGGACGACATCGCTTGGCTCTTCAACCTGCGCGGCGCCGACGTGCGCTTCAACCCGGTGTTCCTGGCGCATGCGCTGGTCGACGCTGACAGCGTGACGCTGTATGTCGCCGACAACAAGGTCAGCACCGCTTTGCAGGCCACGCTCGCGGCCGAAGCGATCCATGTCGCGCCGTACGCGCAGGCCGCGGCCGCACTCGCCGCATTGCCGGCCGACGCGGTGCTGCTGCTCGACCCGCGCCGTGTGACCTTCGGGCTGCGGGGCCACGCGAGCGTGCGTGTGGTCGAAGCCATCAACCCGAGCACACTGATGAAAAGCCGCAAGAGCGCGGCCGAAGCGGCGCACGTGCGCGAAGCGATGGCGCAGGACGGCGCGGCGATGTGCGAGTTCTACGCGTGGTTCGAAACGGCCTTGGGCAAGGAACGCATCACCGAGTTGACGGTCGACGAAAAGCTCAGTGCCGCCCGCGCCAAACGCCCCGGCTTCGTCGGCCTCAGCTTCAACACCATCGCCGCGTTCAACCCGAACGGCGCGATGCCGCACTACCACGCCACGCCCGAGTCGCACGCGGTGATCGAAGTGGCGACTGGCGAAGGCGGCTTGTTGTTGATCGACTCCGGCGGTCAGTACCTCGGCGGCACGACCGACATCACCCGCGTGTGGCCGATCGGCACGATCAGCGCCGAGCACCGCCGCGACTACACGCTGGTGCTCAAAGGCACGCTGGCCTTGTCGCGCACGCGTTTTCCACGCGGCACGCTCTCGCCCATGCTCGACGCCATCGCGCGCGCGCCGCTGTGGCAACACGGGCTCGACTACGGCCACGGCACCGGCCACGGCGTGGGTTACTTTCTGAACGTGCACGAAGGCCCGCAGAGCATTTCGAAAGCCGTGCCCGACGCCCACATGGCGATGGAGCCCGGCATGATCACGAGCATCGAGCCGGGGCTGTACCGGCCGGACCGCTGGGGCATCCGCATCGAGAACCTGGTGCTGAACGTGCCGGCCGCATCAAGCGGGCCTGCGGGCATCACCGAGTTCGGCGAGTTCCTCGAATTCGAGACGCTCACGCTGTGCCCGATCGACACCCGCTGCATCGAACGCGGCCTGCTGCGGCAAGACGAGGTCGACTGGTTGAACGGCTACCACGCCACCGTGCGCGAGCGCCTGAGCCCGCTGGTGAGCGGGGCGGCACTCGCGTGGCTGGTGCAGCGCACCGAGCCGATCTGACGCTGCGAAACGAGGTGCGCGCGGGCTCGGCCCAGCGCGCACACGCCGTTGATCGGCGCTCGCTGCAGTTCGTCCGCGCTGTGCCGCAGCTCGTCGCAAGTGGCTTGGCGGTGCCCTTACGCGCTCCTAAAGTTCGTTCCAAGCCAACCCGCAACGAACTTCCCAGGAGCCCACCATGATCAGCCGCCTCACCGCTTTCGCCGCCACCTTCGCCGTCCTCGCCGCCGCCACACTGACCTTCGCCACCGCCGCGCAGCAGCACAGCGCTGCCCGCGTGCCGCAAGCCAAACAGGTGCGTGTGGTGCAACTGGAAACCGTGACCATCATCGGCCACCGCTCGGACGTTGCACAGCGCTGATCGACCGGGACACACGACCGAACAAGGATCACCCGCGAGTCGCAACCCGACTCCGGCTCACACGCCCAAGGCCTCCCGGACTCCGGGCCTCGGGCGTTTTTTTTTGCTCGATGCAGCGGGCCGCGCCGCTGATAGGCTTGCCGGCATCGCCGCACAGCGGCAGCGCATTGCACGCCCATGGCCTTCGCCCCCCCGCACACCGCCACATCCCTGCCCGCCATCGGCGTGGACCTGGGCGGCACCAAGATCGAAGCGGTGGTGCTCGACGCCCAAGGCACCAGCCTGTGGCGCGAGCGTGTCGCCACGCCGGCCGGCGACTACCGCGCCACGCTCGCAACCGTGGCAGCCTTGGTCAAGCGCGCGGAAACCGAACTCGGTCTGGCGCACTGCAGCGTCGGCGTCGGTACACCCGGCTCGCTGACACGCTCTGGCCACATCAAGAACGCCAACTCCACGTGCCTGAACGGCGAAGCGCTGGAACGCGACTTGGCCCTGAAGCTCGGGCGACCGGTGCGCATTGCCAACGACGCGAACTGCCTGGCGCTGTCCGAAGCCACCGATGGCGCTGCAGCCGGCGCCGAGGTGGCGTTCGCGGTGATCCTCGGCACCGGCGTGGGCGCAGGCATCGTCGTCAACGGTCGGCTGCTCGGCGGCCCGAACGGCCTGGCCGGCGAGTGGGGCCACAACCCTTTGCCCTGGGCCGATGCCCACGAGCAGCCGGGCCCCGCCTGCTTCTGCGGCCAGCACGGCTGCATCGAAACCTGGGTCAGCGGGCCTGGCATGGCACACGATCACGTGGCGCACACCGGGGTTCGGCTCGATGCGCGCCAGATCAGCGAAGCTGCGGCGGCGGGCGACGTGGCCTGCGAAGCCACGCTGCAGCGTTACGAATCGCGCCTGGCACGAAGCCTGGCGCACGTGATCAACCTGCTCGACCCGGACGTGATCGTGCTGGCCGGTGGCGTCTCGGGCATGGACCGACTGCTCGTGAACCTGCCGCGGCTGTGGGGCGCGTTCGTGTTCAGCGGTGGGCTCAAAGACAGCGTGCGCACGCGCCTGGTGCAGAGCCGGCATGGCGACTCTTCCGGCGTGCGTGGCGCGGCCTGGCTCTGGCGTTGAAGGCCCGGCGCATTCGACCTCATCCATCGCACAAAACCGCGCTTCACGCGCTCAAACGTGCAGCCTGTCGCATGCGGCTTTCGCCACGGGCAGCGCACTCCTAAAGTTCGCTCCAACGCAGCCAACAACACCCGCTGCAAGCCCAGGAGCCCACCATGATCGACCGCTACTTCACCGCTGCCCTCGCCTTCGCACTGCTGCTGGGCGGCACGCTGGCCATCGGCTCGGCGTTGTTGGGCATGGACCGGCCGGGCGCTCCAAAAGTTGCGGCACAGGCCCACGCCGTAGTGCAGTTGCCAACCGTCGTGATCACCGGCCGGCGCCTTCCCGCCGCCTCGGCGGTGGCCAGCACCGAAGCCGCCGAGCCGGGCGCCCAGCGCGTTCAGTGAGCCCGCGCTGAAAGCCCGACAGACTGCTACAGACCGGAACGCATCAGACGCGCCGACAGCGCTTGCGACAAGGTGTCGGCGCAGTCTTGCAAATGCGCGCGCGCATCGGCGCCCAGGCCGCCACGCTGCGAAGCCGCCAGCACGCGCGGCAACAGCGCCTGAGCCCTCGAGCGCACCAGGCTGCGCGCGTCGGCCCGGCCGGAAGGGCTGGGGCGCAGCAGCATCGCCGACACGCGGTTGACGTACTCGCGCTGCACTTCGCGGCGTGGCGCGCCGATGTCGCCCACCGTGCCCAGCTCGCTCCACACATCACGCTCAAGCCGACCGTAAAGCTCTGACAACTGGAACGCTTCTTCGCGCCGTGCCACCTTGCCCTGGCTGTCGATGATGCGCGCGGCCACCGAATCGCTCATCAGCTGGCCGAGCAGCGCGCGCTGCAGGCCGAGCACACGCTGCGTCAGCGAAAAGTCGGTGGCCACCGAACCTTCGCCGCCGTACAAGGCTTCGCCGCGCTCCTGGAAGTCGGGCGCCAGGCGCCGTTGCAGGGCGGGCGACACCACCAGGCTGTCGGCCGCGAACAAGCTGCGCGACATCACGTCGAGCGCTTCGCGCTGCACGGCAGCGGGCACCGGCTGCAGCGGGTCGCGCCCGCTGCCGGGGTAGTCGCGCAGCGTGCGCACACCGCCGATCTGGCGCGAAAGCACGCCGACGGCGGTGGCGGCGTCGGCGACGGCAAAGTCGAGCGAGCGGCGCAGCGTGGCGTAGTCTTCATCGGGTGGCAACGCGCGCGATTCCTGGCGCTTGAACAGGTCACGCGCGATCGCCAGGCGCTTGCGCGCGAATGCAATGGCGTCGCTGCCCAGGTCGTATTGCAAGGCATCGGGGTCGATGCCGAGGAAGTTGTCTTCGTCGGTCGCGTAGGCCAGCTCGGGTTCGCTGCTGCGCGCGGCGATGCGCGCGAGTTCGGCCTTTTCATCTGCCGCCGCGATCGGCTTGTAGGCGTATTCGATCGCCCACAGATCGTAGGGGCCGAGCGCGCCCTGAAACGGTGACACCGGCGCAGCACCGGGAGCCGCCAGGTTGATCGGCGCGTAGTCCATCACCGAGCCGGCGAGCGGGTGGCTGCGCGTGAACTCGGGGTCGGAAAGCTGGTTGTCGGTGTAGACCTTTGAAGCGCGGAAGTTGTGGCGCAGGCCGAGCGTGTGGCCGACCTCGTGCATCGTCACTTCTTTCAGGAATTCGAGCACGAACTGCTGCGCTTCCGGGCCTTCGGGCGTGAGCTCGCCACGCGCCGCAAGCACGTCCAGGCCATAAGCGAGTTGCTGGCCGGCCAGGTCGGCGTATTCACAACGGCTCGGGTCGAGGTGCTCGCGACCGGTGTGTTCGGCCGGGTCGGCGGGCGCCTGCAGCAGGCGCCGCCAGTCGATCGTGCTCGGTGGCAGCACCTGCGCGCGCTGGGTGCGCCGGCTGCGGGCGGCGAAGGCCTCGATCGCGATGTTGCTGGCCAGGATCTCGCCGCTGCGCGGGTCGACGTGGCTCATGCCGATGGCCACGAACGACGGGCCGCTGTTGCTCATCCAGCGCACCGCCGCGAGGCCCGGGTCGAAGGTGTCGAAATCGGCATCGTCGGCCTGCACCTTGACCTCGATCGCGTTCTTGAATCCGATCGCCTCGAAAGCCTTGTTCCACTCCAGGATGCCGGCGCGGATCGTGTCGCGATACTGCAGCGGAATGCTGCGGTCGAGCCAGTAGACCAGCGGCTTGACCGGTTCCGACATCGCCGCTGCCGGGTCTTTCTTCTCGAGCCGCCAGCGGTTGATCTGGCGCACCGTGGGCGAGCGTGCTGTGTCGCTGCCGAAGTCTTGCAGCGTCGAAGTGAAGTGGCCGATGCGCGGGTCGGGCCGGCGCGCCGCCATGGGCTGCTCGGGCAGGCGCGTCAGCGCGTACTGCAGCGTCATGAACAGGCTGCGCGGGTCGGGCACGCTGCGTGGCACGGTGGGCACCGGCGAACCCGGCGGCGCACCGCGCTGCGGTGCGTTGATGGAACCGGTGGCGTAGTGCGCCAGCACCTCAATCACCACGCTCTCGGGTTTGCCGCGCACCGCGGTGATGGCCGAGTTGCGCGGGTCGAAACCGTAACCCTGGCGGTAGGTTCGCTGCAGGTCGCCGGCCTGGCCGAGCATGTCGTTGAGGAACAGGCTGTTGAGGTCGACCAGCACCGCCTTGTTGGTGGGGCTCGGCTGGCTCACGACCGCTGCGCTGGCCAGCAGGCTGGGCGAAAACGCCGCCAGCAGTGCGCGCGCTTCGGGTGTACCGGCCGGCGCCACGTAGCGGGTGTTGCGCACCAGCATCTGCACCTGGTTGTTGATGCGGCGGAACTCGATCAGCCGCGCGTCTTCGAACAAACCGCCGAACAGCCAGGCTTCACCGATGCCGGTGGTGACCTTGGGCGACAGGAAAAACGGCTTGCCGAAGTCTTCGGGTTTGAGTTCGAGCCACGAGCGCTCTTCGCGCCGGTAGAGCGTGAACAGCCCCTCGATCTTCTGCGCATCGCGGATCACCAGCGCAAAGGGCTGCAAGCTGCTCGGTGGCGGGCCGCCGGGCTGCGGGCTGCCCGGCGGCACGCCCGCGGCCGAGATGGCGGGCGCCGCGCCGACCTGCACCGAAGCGCCTGGCCGCACCCAGCCGGGCAGCCACGAGGCACAGCCCGAGAGCAGCGCGACAAGGGCAATCACAAGGAGTCGGGCGGCATGTCTCATGAGGTTCATCGAGCGAGTGGTCGACTCGGCGGCAAGGCCGATGGCAGCGATGCTGCAGTTTCGTCGAACCAGCCGCTCGTGGCGCGCGGCAAAGCCCTACAGCGCAGGAAAGAAGCGTCAGTCTGACGCGAATTTCACGCCAGCACGCGGCGGTCGCGGTCGGTCACACCGCTGACCGACACCACCAGCAGCAGCGCAGCGACCCAGCCGAAGATCGCCTCGGCCCAGGTCAACCACGGCGTAACGCCGCGCCAGAAGTCGTCGGGCCGTTCCGGCTCGAGCGCCAGCGGCGCCCATTCGCGCGCCTGGCGCAGATCAACGAGCGGCAGCAGCAGGTCGAGCGAGTAGAGCCAGGGGTGAAACTCGGCTGCGATGCGCACGCTGGCGCGGGTCGGCGCGATTGCTTGCTGGTTTTCGGCCGCCCAATAGGCGCCGCCGCACAGCAACCACGCCAGCGCGAGTGCCGCGACCAGCCGCAGCGGCCGTTCGCCGTAACCGGCGACGATGCCGTAGAGCCGGTGGCAGGCGCGCGGCAGCCAGCGCAGCGCAGCTGGCACCTCGGCGGCGATGCGGCCGATGCGGCCGAGGTGGCGCTCGCGCTGCATGAACACCAGGCTCGCGCCATGCGCCCTGCCGGTGCGGCGCAATACGCTGATCAGGCGGCGCCAGGGCTCGGGCCGGTAGTCTTCGTCGAGGTGCTGCGGCTCCTGGCGCGCCAGCCAGTCGAGCCGGAAGGCGGCTTCCACCGGCGCGCCATGGGCAAAGCGGTCGTACTTGAAGTCGTCGAGCACCAGGCGTTGGCCCCAGGTCGACGCATCGTCGGCGAGCGCACCGGCGCGGGCGCCGGAGAGTGACGCACCGACCAGCGGCGTCTGCAGTTCGCGCAGGCACAGCACACCGCCGACCCGCGTGCGTTCCAGCAGCAGCGCCGGGTTCTGGTCCCAGCCCAGGTCGCCTGCGGCGTCGAAGTCGGCGCCGGTGCAGTCGAGGTTGCCGTCGATGCGCGCACGTTGCAGCCGCACCCGGCCCGAGGCGGAGAAGCCGGTGTCGAGGTAAACGTTGCCGGCCACGCTGATGCGGTCGAGGTTGAGCGCGTCGCCGCGCCCACCCTGGCTGTCGATGCGCGCGGTGAGCCGGGCCTGGTCGGCACGGATGTCGCCACCGACCGTGGCGCCCACGAAGCGCAGTTCGCCGATCGCCGCGAAACCGGCTGAGAGGATCAGGTCACCGCCGATGCGCGCGCCGTCGGCCACCAGCGGGTGGCTGTGTGACGACTTGCTGCTGTCGGCATCGATGCCGAGCTGCGCGCGTTCGCAGTTGAAGTCGCGCAGGATCTTCGCGTGCGACAAGCGCACTTCGCCCTGCACGCTGCAACCCGAGTTCAGCGCCAGCTCGCCCACGATCACGCAGGCTTCGGCACGCAGCCCCGGCAGCGAACAATCGGGCAGGCCCAGGCTGCCGGCGATGCGCGCGGCGTCGAGCAGCAGCGTGGTGTCGAAATGGCAGCGGTAGAACCACAGGCTCACCGGCACCGCGGTGTCAACCAGGTTCAAGCGGCCGACGACCCACGCCCCCATCAGCTGGATGCGCCGGCCGCGCGGGCGTGCACCGCGGGCACCGCCGCGCGCCAGGAAAGCGACAAATTCGGCGCGCAACGCCACCTCGGGTGAAGCCGCGCGCGGGCGCTGGTAGCCGATCTTCGCAATGCCGCCGGTCAGGCAGGCCTGGAGCAGCAAGGCTTCGGCGTTCCACAGCGGTTCAAAGTCCTGCAAGGCCAAACCGGCAGGCCGGGCATCGCCCGATCGACTCGGCATGGCGGCTTGCTGCGGCATCGCGTGAGCGTGCTTCCGCCTACTTCAGCGCCTTGTAGCGCAGGCGGTGCGGGCGCGCGCCTTCTTCGCCGAGGCGGCGCTTCTTGTCGGCCTCGTATTCCTGGTAGTTGCCGTCGAAGAAGACCCATTTCGAGTCGCCTTCGCAGGCCAGGATGTGGGTGGCGATGCGGTCGAGAAACCAGCGGTCGTGGCTGATGACCATCAGCGAGCCGGCAAATTCGAGCAGCGCGTCTTCGAGCGCGCGCAGCGTTTCCACGTCGAGGTCGTTCGACGGTTCGTCGAGCATCAGCACGTTGCCGCCCTGCGCCAGCGTCTTGGCCAGGTGCAGCCGGCCGCGTTCGCCGCCCGACAGTTGGCCGACGAGCTTCTGCTGGTCGTTGCCCTTGAAGTTGAACTTGCCGATGTAGGCACGCGAGGGCATCACGAACTTGCCGACGACGATGTTGTCCAGGCCACCCGACACGTCTTGCCACACGGTCTTGTCGTTCTCGAGCGACTCGCGGCTCTGGTCGACGAAGGCCATGCGCACCGTCGGGCCGACTTTCACGGTGCCGCTGTCGGGCTTTTCCTTGCCGGCCAGCATGCGGAACAGCGTCGACTTGCCGGCGCCGTTCGGGCCGATGATGCCAACGATCGCGCCGGCCGGCACCTTGAAGCTGAGGTTGTCGATCAACACACGGTCGCCGAAGCTCTTGGTCACGCCTTCGAACTCGAGCACCTCGTTGCCCAGCCGCTCACCGACCGGGATGAAGATCTCGTTGGTCTCGTTGCGCTTCTGGT
Source organism: Burkholderiales bacterium (assembly GCA_039930465.1). Lineage (GTDB taxonomy): Bacteria > Pseudomonadota > Gammaproteobacteria > Burkholderiales > Burkholderiaceae_C > LMDS01. The sequence goes on along the minus strand of JBDTTU010000102.1, from coordinate 5,477 downwards.
AGTCGGTGTCCGACAGTTCCTCGAATCGCGCGAGACGGGCCTTGCTCTTGGCCTGGCGACCCTTCGGGTTGGCGCGCACCCACTCGAGTTCTTTCTTCATCGCGCGGGTTCGCGCGTCTTCGGTCTTCTGCTCCTGCTCGATGCGGGCTTCTTTCTGCTCGAGCCACAGGCTGTAGTTGCCCTTGTACGGAATACCGCGGCCGCGGTCGAGTTCGAGAATCCATTCGGCCGCGTTGTCGAGGAAGTATCGATCGTGGGTGATCGCGACCACGGTGCCCGGGTAGCGCTGCAGGAACTGTTCGAGCCAGTCGACGCTTTCGGCATCCAGGTGGTTTGTGGGTTCGTCGAGCAGCAGCATGTCGGGCTTCGACAGCAAGAGGCGGCACAGCGCTACGCGGCGCTTTTCACCGCCCGAGAGCACGCCGACGACGGCGTCCCAGGGCGGCAGTCGCAGCGCGTCGGCGGCGATCTCGAGTTGCTGGTCCGAGTTCTCGCTGCCGCTCGCAGCGATGATGGCTTCTAGGTCGGCCTGCTCGGCGGCGAGCTTGTCGAAGTCGGCGTTCTCTTCGCCGTATTCAGCGTAGACCTCGTCGAGCCGCTTCTTCGCGGCCAATGCGCCGCCGATGCCTTCTTCGACGGCTTCGCGCACGGTCTGCTCGGCGTTCATCACCGGCTCTTGCGGCAGGTAGCCGATGTTCAAGCCAGGCATCGGCGTGGCTTCGCCTTCGATGTCCTTGTCGATGCCGGCCATGATCTTGAGCAGGGTCGACTTGCCCGAGCCGTTGGTGCCGAGCACGCCGATCTTGGCGCCGGGAAAGAAGCTGAGCGAGATGTCTTTGAGGATCTGCCGCTTCGGCGGCACGATCTTGCCGACGCGGTTCATAGTGAATACGTACTGAGCCATGAAATGGAGTCCCGGAGAAAGTCAGAAGGCTTGAGGCATACGCCGCAGAACGCGGGTGCCGACAGGCGCTATTGTCGCCGCTTCGCCAGGGCCGGGTCGATCCGCCGGTTAGAATGCCCGCACCAGCACACGCTTCAGTCACTGTGCTGCCGTCATCCTGACCTGAGCCCCGCGCTCAAAACACCCCCTCTGCCTGCGACTGGCGCCTTGTGTACGTTGAGTACGAGCGACAGGCCGACACCCTCCCGTTTGGAACTCCATGTCTTTTGACACTCTCGGCCTCGCCGAGCCCTTGCTGCGTGCTGTTGCGGAATACGGCTACACCACCCCCACCCCGATCCAGCTGCAGGCCATTCCCGCCGTGCTCTCCGGCGGCGACGTGATGGGCGGCGCCCAGACCGGCACCGGCAAGACCGCCGGCTTCGTGCTGCCGATGCTGCACCGCCTGATGGCGCAACCCGCCGTGCGCGATGCCAAGGGCCGCCTGCCGATCCGCGCGCTGATCCTCACCCCCACCCGCGAACTCGCGGCGCAGGTCGAAGAAAGCGTTCGCACCTACGGCAAGTATTCGAAGCTCACCAGCATGGTGATGTTCGGCGGCGTCGGCATGCAGCCGCAGATCGACAAACTGCGCCGCGGCGTCGACATCCTCGTCGCCACGCCAGGCCGCCTGCTCGACCACCACCAGCAGCGCACGCTCGACCTCTCGCACGTTCAAATCTTCGTGCTGGATGAGGCTGACCGCATGCTCGACATGGGCTTCGTGCACGACATCAAGAAAGTGCTGGCGGTGCTGCCGGCGCAGAAGCAGAGCCTGCTCTTTTCCGCGACCTTCAGCGACGAGATCAAGGCCCTGGCCGACCGCCTGCTGAACGCGCCGGTGTTGATCGAAGTGGCGCGCCGCAACCAGACCGCCGAAACAATCGCACAGAAAGTGCACCCGGTCGGCCGCGAGATGAAGAAGGACCTGTTGATCCACCTCATCAAGGAAAACGACTGGGACCAGGTGCTGGTGTTCACGCGCATGAAACACGGCGCGAACCGTTTGGTCGAACACCTCCTGAAGGCCAACATCAGCGCCATGGCGATTCACGGCAACAAGAGCCAGACCGCACGCACCAAGGCGCTGGCCGAATTCAAGACCGGCGACCTGACGGTGCTGGTAGCGACCGACATCGCCGCGCGTGGCATCGACATCGACATGCTGCCGCACGTGGTGAATTACGAGCTGCCGAACGTGCCCGAAGACTACGTGCACCGCATCGGTCGCACCGGCCGCGCTGGCGCCAAGGGCGAAGCGGTGTCGCTGGTGTGCGTTGACGAGAACGGTTTCCTGCGCGACATCGAGCGCCTGATCAAGCGCGAGATCCCGAAAGAGATCATCCCCGGCTTCGAACCGCACCCGAGCGAAAAAGCCGAACCGATCGTGCTCGGCCGCATGGTGATCGGCGAAGGCGCCGGCCGCGGTGGCCAGCGCCACCACGCCGGCGGTGGTGGCGGCGGCCGCGGCAATCATGGCGGCGGTGGCGGTGGTCACTCCGGCCGCGGCGGCAACGATTCTCGCTCGCCTGCCCGCCCGGGCGGCTCGCGCCCCGACGGCCAGCGAAGCGGCCGCCCACCGGCACGCCTGGGCCAGCCCAAGCGCTGACCCCGAGCCGACTGTGGCGCCCGGCGCCACACGGCAGAAATTGGACACAACCCGGCGCGCGCGCGCCGGGTACAGTCGGCCCGCATGGGCAAAGACAAAGCTTCTTCGCACACCGCGCTGCTGGCCGGCGCCACCGGCCTGATCGGCCGCGCGCTGCTGCCCCTGCTTGAAAAGTGCGAGGCCTACTCGCTCGTGCACGTGCTGGTGCGCCGGGCCGTCAGCGGCATCGAAACCCACCCCAAGGTCAGCTTTCAGACGGTCGACTTCGCGCACCTGCCGCAGCCGTTCCCAAAAGTCGACGACGTCTACATCGCGCTCGGCACCACGATCAAGGTGGCCGGTTCGGAAGCCGCGTTCCGCCAGGTCGACTTCGACTTCGTGGTCAACACCGCACGCGCAGCACGGGCGGCCGGTGCGCGCCGGCTGGCGGTGGTGTCGGCACTCGGCGCCGACGCGAACTCGCGCGTGTTCTACAACCGCGTGAAGGGCGACATGCAGGCTGCCGTGGCCTCGCTCGGTTATGAGTCGGTCACGATTGCGCAGCCTTCACTGTTGATGGGCGATCGCGCTGCGCTCGGGCAGCCGGTGCGCAGCGGCGAAGTCTGGGCCACCCGCATCTTCACACCCGTGATGTGGATGGTGCCCAAGGGCGTGCGGCCGATCCAGGCCAGTGCGGTGGCGAGCGCCATGCTGGCCGCCACGCTGGCCGGCAAGCCCGGCCTGCGGCTGCTGAGCTCGGGGCAGATGCAGGCGCGCCCACGCTGATGCCCGAGCCCTGTTCGCCGCTGGTCTTGCACAGCGACGCGGCCTGCATCGTGGTCGACAAACCCGCCGGCTTGTTGTCGGTGCCGGGCCGTGGTGAACACCTGCAGGACTGCGTGGCGTCTCGTGTGCAATCGATGTTCGGCGACGCACTGACCGTGCACCGACTCGACATGGCGACCTCGGGCCTGATGCTGTTCGCGCGGGGTGCGGCGGCACAGCGCGCATTGAGCATCGCGTTCGCGGCGCGTGAAGTGCACAAGCGCTACGTCGCGGTCGTCGACGGCCTGATCGAGCAAGACAGCGGCGCGATCGACCTGCCGCTGATGGCCGACTGGCCGAGCCGCCCGAAACAAAAGTGGGATCACGAACACGGCAAACCGTCGCTGACGCACTTCCGCGTGCTCGCACGCGACGCGGCCGCTCGCACCACACGGGTCGAGCTGGAGCCCGTGACCGGCCGCGCGCACCAGTTGCGCGTGCACTTGCTGAGCCTTGGTCACCCGATCCTCGGTGATGCGCTGTACGCGCCGCCCGAGGTGCAGGCGCGCGCGGGGCGCTTGCTGCTGCACGCGAGCGCCCTCCGTGTTGCGCACCCGACGAGCGGCACGCCGATGATTTTCGAATCGGCCGCGCCGTTCTGAGCCGGGCCCATCGCGCTCCTATCCGCTGCCCTGCTTGATGCGTTGCCGTTCGCGCGAGGCCTTGCCACGCTGTTTCCACACCGACAACTGCTGCTGCCGTTCGAGCACGCTCATCGTGTCGCGCCGCGCTTCGCGCAACAGCTTGTGGTAGTTGCGCAAGCGGTCGTTGCCCACCCCTTCGCGCACGGCGCAACCCGGTTCGTCATGGTGCTTGCAGTCGCGAAAGCGGCAGCTCGTTGCCAGCGATTCGATGTCACCGAAGCTCGCCGTCAGGGTCGCTTCATCCACATCGGGCCGCAGCGCGCGCAGGCCCGGCGTGTCGATCACGCAGGCGCCTCCCGGCAGACAGTGCAGCGAGCGCGAGGTGGTGGTGTGCTTGCCGCGGCTGTCGTGCTCACGCACGGCGCCGGTGTCTTGCACCACCACGCCGAGCAAGGTGTTGGTGAGCGTGGACTTGCCGGCGCCCGAAGAGCCAAGCACGACCAAGGTCTGCCCTGCACCGAGGTAGGCCGCCAGGCGCTGCCGCGTCAGTGGGTCGGTGCCGTCGACCGCGAGCACGTCGACATGCGCCGGCACGCGCCCCTGCAGTGCCGCGATGCGAGTTTCGAGTGCGCCTGCGGTGCGTGTGATCACGTCGGCCTTGGTCAATACGACGACAGGCAACACGCCACTCGACTGCACGAGCGCCAGGTAACGCTCGAGCCGGCGCGGGTTGAAGTCGTCGTCCAGCCCCATCACGAGCAGGGCGGTATCGACATTGCTGACCACCGGGTGGCGCCGGCCGTCGGCGTCGCGCCGCACGATGCGCGAGAGCGGCGGCACGCGCGTCTCGACCCAGAGCTGGCCGTGCACGTCACGCTCGACCAGCACCCAGTCGCCGACTGCGAGCGCGCTTTCTTCTTCGGCAAGTGTCCGTATCAACCGGGGCAACACACGCGCGCCGTGTTCGCTTTCGCCGTCGTGCACACGCACGGTTTCGCGGTGCACTTCGGTGAGCCGCATCAGTTGTCTTGAATCGTCGTGGGTCTCCGGTGAAAGGGTTGCAGCCAGGTTGGCCAGCGCCGGCGTGAGGCCGAGGGTGCGCAGGCGTTCGAAATGAAGATGGATCATGGTGATCGTCGAGCCTTGTTTTCCAAGGGCGCGGGTCGCACGCGGCCACGCACCGGTCGGCCTGGAACGCAGTTGTGCGCCAGACCAGCGGATGGAGAAAAAAGGTCGGCGGCGGCGTGAAGCCGTGCGCGGGATCAGGTCTCGATCAACGCCCCAAGGGGCTTGGGGCACGGTGCCAAGCAGGCACCAGGAACGTCAACGAAAACGAACGCGCAGGCTCAGGCGGCGGCCGACGTGAGGGCAATGGGGGTCGTGTTCATGGGGCACCTCCTGCTGATCGTTGATCGGTGGGCGCAAAGCAGCTCGCTTTGCAGCGCGCGCAGTATGTCGCGCGCTGCGCGCTCTCGTCAACCGAAAGTCTTGTCCAACGAGGTGTGAGCCTGGAGCCGGGCGCGTGATTCCAACGAGG
>JBDTTU010000101.1:0-14758 GCA_039930465.1 Burkholderiales bacterium | reverse complement strand
CGGCACGGCCGGTTTCCTGGTAGTAGGCCTCGATGTTCTTCGGCAGGTCGAGGTGCGCCACGAAGCGCACGTCGGGTTTGTCGATGCCCATGCCAAAGGCGATGGTCGCGACCATCACCACGCCTTCCTGGCGCAGGAAGCGGTCCTGGTGTTTGCGCCGCACGTCGGCGTCGAGCCCGGCGTGGTACGGCAGCGCGCTGATGCCTTCGGTATTCAGCCACGCCGCGGTCTCGTCGACCTTCTTGCGCGACTGGCAGTAGACGATGCCGGCGTCGCCTTCGTGTTCGTCTTGTATGAAACGCAGCAACTGCTTGCGCGCGTCGTCTTTTTCGACCACGGCGTAGCGGATGTTCGGCCGGTCGAAGCTGCTGATGAAGATGCGCGCTTCGCCGAGCGCCAGGCGCTCGATGATGTCGGCACGCGTCAGGTCGTCGGCGGTGGCGGTGAGCGCGATGCGCGGCACGTCGGGGTAACGCTCGTGCAGCACGTTGAGCGCCAGATAGTCTTCGCGGAAGTCGTGGCCCCACTGGCTCACGCAGTGCGCTTCGTCGATCGCGAACAGGCTGAGCAGGCCACGCTCTTCGAGTGAATCGAGTTGCGCCAGCATGCGCGGCGTGGTCAGCCGTTCGGGCGCGACGTAGAGCAGTACCAGCCGGCCGCCCATCATCTCGCGCTCGATCTTCTGGGTTTCCTCTGACGTGAGTGACGAGTTGAGAAATGCGGCGTGCACACCGGCTTCTTCGAGCGCGCCAACCTGGTCGTGCATCAGCGCGATCAGTGGGCTCACCACGATCGCCACGCCGCGCTCGGCGCGGTGGCGGGCGATGGCCGGTACCTGGAAACACAGGCTCTTGCCGCCGCCGGTGGGCATCAGCACCAGCGCGTCGCCGCCTTGCACCACGTGGTCGACGATCTCGGCTTGCGCGCCGCGAAAAGCGCTGTAGCCGAACACGTCGTGAAGAATCGTCTCGGGGGACGTGGAGGCGAGGGTGGTCACAGGGGAGGCCGACGGCAAAGCCGCGATGGTACGGGAGCGGCAGCGCTGCACGCCGCGCCCCTTCGGGTGCACACCGGCGGGTGCACCCGGGATTCCCGCCTGCCGGGGGCTGTATTGCAGGGGCGGCAGGCGATAATTGCCGCAACCCCAACCGGACACCTCAGCGGAGCGAAACCATGGCATCAGTCAACAAGGTCATCCTGATCGGCAACCTCGGCCGCGACCCCGAGGTGCGCTACACGCCCAGCGGCAGCGCGGTCTGCAACGTCACCGTGGCCACGTCGCGCAGCTGGAAGAGCAAAGAGTCGGGCGAAAAGGTCGAAGAGACCGAGTGGCACCGCGTCGTCTTCTACGATCGCCTGGCGGAAATCGCTGGCGAGTACCTTAAGAAGGGCCGCTCGATCTACGTCGAAGGGCGCCTGAAGACCCGCAAGTGGACCGACAAGGACGGCGCCGAGAAGTACACCACCGAGGTCATCGCGCAGGAAATGAACATGCTCGGTGGCCGTGAGGGTATGGGTGGTGGCGCCGGTGGTGGCGAAGAAGAAGGTGGTGGCTACAGCGAACAACGCAGCGCGCCGCAGCGCTCGGCCCCGGCAAGCCGCCCGGCGGCATCGGCCCCGGCATCGCGCCCCGCACCGAAGTCGACCACCGGGTTCGACAACATGGACGACGACATTCCGTTCTAATTCCTGGGCGAAGGAAGGTGTTCAAACGATGCGCTTGAGCACGTCGTAAAGATCCTTCGGCCGCACCGGTTTGAACAATACGATGTGGCCACTTTCGTGGATGCGCTGCACCTGGTCGGGCGAGGTGTCGCCGGTCACCAGCACCGCCGGCACGGTGTAGCCGCACACCTGGCGGATCTGCTCGATGGCACGAATCCCGTCTTCGCCGCCGCGCAGGCGCAGGTCGGAGATCACCACGTCGATCACCGAATCGTGGTTCAGCGCAACGCGGCGCGCTTCGTCGACGGTGGCCGTGGCCAGCACGATGTAGCCCCATTGGCGCAGCAGGTCCGACACGCTGGTGCGGATCGCTTCTTCGTCGTCGATGAAGAGAACGGTCGGGCTGTCGTCGATGCGTGTGGGCACGGTGTCGGAGCCGACCGTGAACTCTTCCATCTGCTCCAGGTCGGAGCCCTTGATCCAGATTCGAAAGAGGCTGCCCTGGCCGACGCGTGACTGCACCGTGAGCGTGTGGTCGAGTAGCAGCGTCAGCCGCGCCACGATCGCCAGACCGATGCCCAGACCCTTGTTGCGGTCGCGTTCCGGGTTGGCCACCTGGTAGAACTCGCCGAAGATCTTCGGCAGCTCGGGCTCGGGAATGCCGATGCCGGTGTCCCAGACCTCGATGTTGGTGCCGCCCTTCCAGTTGCGCGCCAGCACCACGATGCCGCCGCTGCGGCAATAGCGCAGCCCGTTCTGCACCAGGTTGGCCAATGCGCGCTCGAGCAGCTGCGGGTCGCTTTTCACCACCTTGCCGCCGGGCTTGAAACGCAGTTGCAGGCCCGCCTCTTCGGCCTGCCCGCCGAAGCTCATCTGCAGGCGCCGGAACAGGTCGCGCAGCGGGAAGAGCTGCTGGTGTGGTTCGACCGCCTGCGCGTCGAGCTTGGACACGTCGAGGATCGCGTTGAAGGATTTGTCGAGCGCCTCGATCGACCGCATCATGTTGTAGATCAACGGCAGGTCGGGCGAATTCGCCATGCGCTTCTCTAAGGTCGAGCCGAAGAAGCTGAGAGCGTGCAGCGGCTGGCGCAGGTCGTGGCTGGCGGCGGCGAGGAAGCGGCTCTTGTCCTTGCTGGCGGCGGCGGTGAGTTCCACCTGTTCGTTCAGGCGTTTGACCAGCGCGGCGTTTTCGAACTGCGCCCGCAGCGTGGTGCTGAGCACATGGTTCTGCTTCAACACGTAGGTCAGGTTCACGAAGATGAACAGCACCGCAAACGCGGCCAGCGCCAGGTTCGCTGGGCTGTAATGCCACAGCAGGGCCAGTGGCGCCGGCCCCATCAGCGGCACGACCCAGAGCATGACCGAGAGCCGGTCGGTGGCGATGGCGGTGATGCCGCTGACGGCCACGCCAAGCAACACCAGCAGCAAGATGGCCGTGTAAGCGAGGTCGGTTGACGGCAGAAACATCAGCGGCGCCAGACCCCAGGTTGCGCTCATGCAGAACAACGCAGCGCGGTAGCGAAACAGCCATGCGGCCGGGTCTCGGCGAGTGCCCTTGGCGCGCTGGAACGAGACCAGCACAGCCAGGCGCACCGCCTGGCAGCCGTGAACCAGCGCGGCCCAGACCAACACGAGCGGGTCGGGGTTGTGGCGGTAGAACATGATCCAGAACACCAGCGCCACCACCACCGCGCCGGCGGCCGCCGGAATGGCGTTGTCGTAGAGCCGCTTGACCTCGGCGCGCATCACGCTGCGCTCGATGAAGTCGTCGGCGATGAGCGGCTGGCCTTCAGCGGCCTGAATCACCGAGCCGGTTGCCCGGCCTTGTGGCCTGACGATCTTCATGCGGCGAAGACCGGCTTCACGGCAGCGCGTCGAGCCACAGTCTCGACGACCGGTTCAACGGAACAGGCTGATCAGGTGCGAGCGCGACTTGACATCGAGCGCCAGCAGGATCGTGGACACATAGTTCTTCACGGTGCCCAGCGAGAGCTTGGTCGAGTTGCTGATCTCCTGGTTGGTGCAGCCCGAGAGCACCAGTTCCAGAATTTCGAGGTGGCGCGCGCCGAGCTCGGCGACACGGTCGTAGCTCGACGCCGAAGGGAACTTGGGGAAGGCCTGCACCGGCCGGGCGGGCGCGCTGGCGCTGGCCGGGTCGAGCTCGAGGATCGCGCGCAGCGTCTCGCGCATCGGGTCGGGCGAACCGCCCTTGTGCAGGTAACCGGCCGCGCCCATCGCCTTGGCCTGCCGCACCACGAACTCGTCTTGTGTGCCGCTCAGGATCAACACGCGCGCGCCGGGGTGCACCGCGAGCATCTGCGACAGGCCGTGCAGGCCCTTGCAGTCGGCCAGGTTCAGGTCGAGCAGCACGACGGCCACGTCGGCGTGTTCGCCGTACAGGCGCAGTGCGTCGGCAAGGGTGGAGGCTTCGATCCAGTCGATGCAGGCGCTGTCGGCGCCGCTGAACAGGGCCTTCACGCCCATGCGTACCAGGTCGTGGTCTTCGACGAGAAGCACTTTGTGGCGGCCAGCGCCGGCCGCGTCCGGCGCGCTGGGCGACTCGCTGGACGTGTTGTTTTCCGGAGCGGGAATCACTGCCATGACGAGGGCTTTCGGGTGCTGATCGCGGCACATTCTTGCACAGTGGCCCAGTGCGCCACAGCGTTCGGGCGAGGGGTGCGGGCGCACCACACCGGGCACTTCAACTTCAACTTAGGGGGGGGGCGGCAGTCGCGTTGCCACGCCCGGTACCGGGCGACATGATCGATGCTCGCGTCTGCCCTAACTAAAGTCATTGGACTGGCCCTGCCAGCGCTTCTAGAGTCCGTCGTTACCCCGAGGAGGCCGCGTGTTTGCACTGAGGTTCGTTCCAAGAATTGCACTCTCTCTGGCGCCGCTGATCCTGCTGGCGGTGAGTTCGTGGGCTGTGGCCCAGACCCAGTTCGCCGATGTCGAGCGCTCGATGGTCCAGCTGAACAAGGCGCGCCTGCAAGACGCCGACACCATCCTCGGTTTCGCCGCCGAAGGGGCGGCGCTCTACGCTGCCGAGCCGATCAAGCTCACCGGCTATCAATATTGCAGCCAGGCCGTGTCTCTGGCCGAAGCCGGCGAGTTCAGGCAAAGCCTGCGTGCGGCATCGAAGGCGCTGCACCTGGCGATCGACAGCAGCAACGAAGACCTGCTCGCGATGGCCAAGCGTGACCTGGCCATCGTGATGAGCTATGGCGGTGACCTCGACAAGGCCGAGTTGTTCGCACGCCAGGCCCTCACCCATCAGGCGAAAGACCCGAAAGTGGTGGTCGGCCCGGCCTACAAGATCATCGGCGACGTGCAGGCGCGGCGCCACAACTTCCCCGCGGCGATCGCGAGTTACGAGCGCGCCGCGGCCGAAAGCTCCGAGCGCTTCAGGCCCCTGGTGATGGGGTCGCTCGCCAACGCGCTGCTCGACTCGGGCAACGTGGCCCGGGCCCGCAGCGTGCTCGACGGGGTGAAGCTGGTCGACAACAACGTCGTTCTGCGCTCTCAGCTCGAGCGCTCGCAGGCGCGCCTGCTGCTCGCCGAGGGCCGCGCGCCGGAAGCTCTGGCCGCCTACCAGGCGCTGGCCGCTCGCAACGCCGGTTTCGATTCGCCCTACCACCGGCTCTGGGCACTCGAGGGCGTGGCCAATGCGCAGCTCGCACTCGGTGACAAGCGTGCCGCGTCAGACGCGCTGTTGCAGGCGCTCGACAGCCTCGACACCGTGCGGGCCCAGTTCCGCAGCGAAGAAATCAAGCTCGGCCTGTTTTCCGACCTGCAGACCCTGTTCGAGCGCGCCATCGGACTCTCGCTCGATCTGGGCGATGCGGCCCGGGCGCTCGACATCAGCGAAAAGAGCCGCGCTCGCGCATTCCTCGACGCGGTGCGCGGCCGCGCGCCGGTGGCGCAGACGGCGATCAGCGCGGTCAATGCCAGCACGCTGCAGGCGCTGCTTGCCCCTGACGAGCGGGTCGTGGAGTTCCATTCGCTGAACGACCGCCTTGCGGTGTGGGTGGTCTCACGCGACGCGGTGCGTGCCAGCACGATCCCGATCGGCCGTACCGAGCTGTCGAAGGAAGTCGACGAATTGCGCCAGTCGATCACCGAAGGCCGGCATGCCGCGATCGCGCTGGCCGACAAGCTCGGCGCCCAGCTGATCGGGCCGCTCGCGCTGAACGGCGGTGAGCGGCTCATCGTCGTGCCGCACGGCCCCTTGCATTACCTGCCGTTTCAGGCCTTGCGCGTGAACGGCGCGTACCTGATCGAGCGCCATCGCATTGCCTTGGTGCCTTCAATGAGCATCGCCGCGCAACTGGTGGCGCGCAAGTCGAACACGCCGGCGCAGGTGGTGGCTTTCGGCAACCCGAAGATCGAAGCGCGCTACGACCTGCCGGGCGCCGACCGTGAAGTGGGCCAGCTCGTGAAGACCTTCCGCGGCGCCACCAGCTACATGGGCGCCGAAGCAACCAAGACCCGCTTCAAGCAGGTGGCTTCCGATGCGCGGGTGCTGCACGTGGCCGCGCATGCCGAAGCCGACCTGATCGACCCGCTGCGGTCGCGCATCCTGCTCGCCAACGAAAACCAGCGCCAGAGTTTTCTCGACGCGAGCGAGGTGCTCACGCTCGACCTGTCGAAGGTGGCGCTGGTCACGCTGTCGGCCTGCGAGTCGGCGCTGGGGCGCATCGCCAGCGGCGACGAGGTGCTGGGCTTCCCGCGTTCGTTCCTCTCGGCCGGTGCCGAGTCGATGATCGCCTCGCTCTGGCCGGTGGCCGACGACGCCACCTCGCTGCTGATGGACACCGTCTACCAGCGCCTGAGCCAGGGTGCCGACCTGCAAAGCGCGATGCAGAGTGGCCAGCTCGCAGTGCTGCACACGCCGAAGCTGGCACACCCCTTCTTCTGGGCGCCGTTCAACCTGATCGGCAACTGGCGTCTGACCCTTGAGCGATAAGACCATGCCTGCAGCCCAACTTCGCCGCTCTGCCCGTCTTGGTCGCAGCCACGTCCACCGCAGCGCCCTGCGCGCACTGGCTGCCGCAGCGTTGTGCGCTTGCGTCGGCGTGCAGGCACAGACCACCACCCCGCCGCCCAAGCCAACCGACAAGGGCGCCGAATTCGTGCTCAAGGGCATCGTCTACCGCGGCACCACCGAAATGCAGGACAGCACGCTGAGCACGCTGGCCGCAGCCTACATGGGACGGCGCGTGACGCTGGCCGACCTGGAAAAGCTCGCCGAACTCGTCACCCTCGAATACCGCGCGCGCGGATATTTCCTGGCGCAGGCGATCGTGCCGCAGCAGAGAATAGAAGACGGGCAGGCCGAGATCAGCGTGCTCGAAGGCCGGCTCGGCAAGGTGCAGGTGAAGGTGGCCGCCGATGCGCCGACCAGCGAAGAGCGCGTGCGCGCGATCCTGGCGCACCTCACGCCGGGCGCCGCGTTGCAGCACACCAGCTACGAGCGCACCATGCTGCTGCTTTCCGACCTGCCGGGCCTGAAAGTGCAAGCCGGGCTCGAGCAGGGCGCCGAAACCGGCACCACCGACCTCGTCGTTGAAGTGACGGCGGCCGAAAAGCGCTGGCAGGCTTCTCTCGAAGGCGACAACTATGGCACCGCGGCCTCGGGCCGCGAGCGTCTTTCGGCAACGCTGCGTTACGCCAGCCCGTTTGGCATTGGCGACAACCTCGACGCGCGGCTGATGAGCAGCAGCGGCGCGCACCAGACCTTCGGCCGCCTGTCCTACGAAGCGCCGCTGGGTGCCGACGGCCTGCGCCTCGGCGCCGGCGTGAGCCGCGTCGGCTACGAACTCGGTGCGCAGTTCGCCGCGCTCGGCGCCACCGGCACGGCGCAGGTGTTCGACGTGTCGGCCGTGTACCCGCTGCTGCGCAGCCGCGGCCGCAACCTGTTCCTGCGCGGCGCGATCGAGACCAAGGCGCTTAAAGACAGGACCGAAGCGGTCGACCAGAGCAGCGACAAACGTGTCAACGCGGCGTCGTTCGGTTTCACCTGGGAAGCGCGCGACGCGCTGTTCGGCGGCGGCTACGTGAATGCCGGCCTCACGGCCTACTTCGGCCAGCTCAAGCTGAAGAACGACGCGACCCGCCAGCTCGACCAGGACCCGGCCACCGGCCACCAGACCGAAGGCAACTACGCGAAGTTCAGCCTCACCGGTTCGCGCCTGCAGTCGCTGTTCGGGCGCCACAACCTGTTCGTCTCGCTGGTCGGCCAGGTCGCCACGCACAACCTCGACGCGTCGGAAAAACTCGCGCTCGGCGGCGACCGCGCGGTGCGTGCCTACCCGAGCGGCGAAGTGCTGGTCGACAGCGGCTGGGTCGGCGCCATCGAGTGGCGCTACAGCGCCACCGACGAGCTGGTGCTCGCGCTCTTCCACGACGCCGGCCACGGCGAGCAGGCGCGCGACGCCAACCCGAACGACGTGCGCAACCGCCGCACGCTGCGCGGCACCGGCGTCGGGCTGACCTGGAGCGCGCCGTACGCGATCACCTTGCGCGCTGCCGTGGCCTGGCGCATGGGCGACCCGCCCGTGTCCGACACCGGCGCTTCCGACCCGCGCGTGCTGGTGCAAGTTCAAAAGGCATTCTGATCATGAAAAAACTGCACAGCCCCGTTTTCCAGCTGCGCCCTTCGGCGCTGGCCGTGGCCCTGGCGTTCACGCCGGCCTGGGTTTTGGCGCAAACGCTGCCGACCGCACCGAGCGTGGTGCAGGGCAGTGCGAACGTCACACGCCCCGGCGCGGGACAGATGAACGTGCAGCAGAACTCGCAGAACGTCGTCATCAACTGGCAATCGTTCTCGATCGGCGCGAACGGGCGCGTGGTCTTCAACCAGCCGAATGCACAATCGGTGGCGCTCAACCGCGTCACCGGCAGCGACCCTTCGGCGATCTTCGGCAGCCTGGCCGCCAACGGCAAGGTCTTCCTCGTCAACCCGAACGGCGTGCTTTTCGGTGCCGGTGCCAGCGTGAACGTGGGCGGCCTGGTGGCGTCGACGCTCAACATCTCCGACAGCGACTTCGCCGCCGGCCGCTACAGCTTCACGCGTGGCAATGCCGCTGCGGCGAGCGTGGTCAACGAAGGCAGCCTGCAGGCCGCCCCTGGTGGCGTGATCGCGCTCGTGGGCAGCACCACCAGCAACCGCGGCACTATCGACACGCCGCAGGGCACAGCGGCACTAGCTTCGGGCAAGACCGTCACGCTCGACTTCCAGGGCGACGGCCTCACCCAGTTGCGTGTGACCGAAGCCGACCTGCAAGTGCTGGCCAGCAACACCGGCACGCTGTCTGCCGACGGCGGGCGCGTGTTGATGCTGGCCGACACGACCCAGGCGACCGGCTTCGTCGTCAACCAGGGCGGCATCGTGCGGGCACGTTCGCTCACCCAAGGGCCGGGCGGTGTGCTGATCGCCGGTGGCGCGGGCGATGTGTCGGTCACCGGCAGCATCGATGCCAGCGGTGGCAGCGGCCAGCGCGGCGCCGACGTGACGATCAGCGGGCGCAACGTCGGCCTGCTCGAGGCCGGGCGCATCGACGCCGGCGGCGACCAGGGCGGCGGCCAGGTGCAATTGGTGGCGAGCTCGGTTGCGGGCGCGGGCGGCGGTGTGGTGGTGGCGCGCGATGCGCAGATCAATGTCGACGCCCGCACGCTCGGCAACGGTGGGCGCGTCGACCTGACCGGCGACTACGCGCGCACCACGGGCAGCGTTTCGGCGCGCGGCGGTGCGCAGGGCGGCAACGGCGGGCTGGTCAAGCTCAATGTGCGCGGCGGCGTTGAAACCGCCGGCATGAAGGTCGACGCGAGTGCCGCGCATGGCCAGGCCGGCACGCTCAACATCGACCCGTTCGACGTGTTCGTCTACGACTTCCCCAGTACCGGTTACCAGCCCTCACCGCTGCCCAACCCGTTCGTGCCGGTGGGTGACGACAGCATCGTCTACACGAACGACATCAACGCCACGCTGAACAACGGCACCAACGTCACCATCACCACCGGTGCCGTGGGCGCCGGTCAGGGCGGCACGATCTCGCTCGGGCGCAACCTCTTTTCTTCCGGGCCGAGTACCACGCTGAACGCGAACATCGTGCGCAGCGTGGGCACCGCACCGGTCACGCTTCGCTTCGACGCCGCACGCGGCATCGTCACCGCGCCGGGCACCACGAACACCATCACGTCGACGAGCGGGCCGCTCAACGTCGACTTCAATGCGAACGCGACCGGCACGGCGGGCGGAGGCATCCAGCTCCAGAACTTCGTGCTGCGAAGCGGCGGTGGCAACGTTCGCATGTTCGGAGGCAGCGACCCGGCGCTGCCTTCGTCGAGTTCGCTCGCTGGCTTGAGCCTGAACAACGTGGACATCGATACCCGCGTCGGCCAGTCCAACGCCAACGCAGGTGGCAACATCTCGCTGCTGGGCCAGACGCTCGGGGGGGCGAACTCGAGCAACGTCGGCGTCTACCTCTCCAACGCCACGCTGTCGAGCGCGACGGGCTCGATCACGATCAAAGGCAGCTTCGACCCGCGAGGCCTCTATGGCAGCGGTGTCAGCCTGCAGAACTCGAACCTGAATTCCACCAGCGGTGCGATCAACGTGACCGGTCTTGGCCAGTCGTTCGTCGATGCCGAGACAGGCAGTGGCCTGGAAGCCGTTGGCATCGCGATCGATGGCTCGACCATTCAAAGCGCGAGCGGGCCGATCGACATTCGGGGCGGCGTTCTGCAGGACGGTGGCAGCGGCGCGACCAGCTCGATCGGCGTGCGGCTCGGAGAAGACGCCGTGATCCGCGGAACGGCTGCCGTGTCTGTCAGCGGCAGCACGGACGATTTTGGCCCCGGCGTGTCCCTCGCTCAAGGCTCCGAAGGGGGCGATGCAATCGTCGACGGTGGTCACGTCACCATCGTCGCGAGCAATGGCGACGCAAGCACCGACGCGCTCGTGATCGACGGCCGGATCACGAGCACCGGCATCACGAACCTGCGCCCCGGCGCGGTCGACTCAAAGGGGGCGGTGATCGGTCGCAGCGACGTGGAAATCAACCTCGGCTCGCAGACCGGCCTCGGCTTGAGCCAGAACGAGCTCGACAACATCGTTGCCGGCACCACCCTCGTGCTCGGGTCCAACCTGTACGGCGGGGCGATCACGGTGCGAGCCGCGACCACGGTCGACAACAATCTGACGCTGCAGACCGGCGCGGGCGGCAGCATCAACCTCGACTCGAGGTTGTCGGTCGGCACCAGCACGCTGGCGCTTGCGAGTGCCGGCACGGTCACGCAAGGCGGCGCCTTCTTCGCTGGCGAAGGCCAGTTCGCGAGCCGCGAGCGCACGCTCGAAGCACCCCTGGCCGGCCCGAACCAGAGCGCCACGCTCACCGCCGGCCGGCTGCTGGTGCGTGCCAGCAGCGCTGAACTCGACCTGGCTGGCAACAGCGTCGACACGCTGGCGGCCGACACCGGCACCGGCACTTTGCTGTTTGCCAACAACAAGGCGCTGGTGCTCGGCCCGGTGGCGGCCGTGGGTGTCGATGCCAACAACAATTCGGCGCTGGCGCTCGATGCCAGTTCACTCACCGGTGGCGCCATGACGGTGCAAAACTTCGCCGGCAACATGACGCTGGCCGGCAACATTGCCGCAAGCACGCTCGACCTCGTGACCTCGGGCACCTTCCAGAACAGCGGCAACAGCACGATCACGGTGAGCAACCGCTGGCACCTGTTCGCCGACACCTGGGCCGGCGAAGCACGTGGCGGCCTGGCCGGCAATGGGGCGCTGCCCAACGTGTACGGCTGCAGCTTCGGTGTGACCTGCGCCATCACGGCCTCGGAAACCAACAACACCTTCATCTACGCGCAACGCCCGACCCTGGCCGTGACGGTCGACAACCAGACCCGCATCTACGGCGATGCGAACCCGACCTTCACCATCAGCTCGAACGGTCTGCTGAACGGCGACGTGCTGGCCAATGTGGTCGGCGGCACGCCCAGCACCACGGCCAACGAAGGCAGCAACGTCGGCTCGTATGCGATTGCCGGCACGGCGCTCACGTCGCCGGCGGGCTATCTGCTCGCGGTCACGAGCGGCGCGCTGGCCGTCACACCCGCCACGCTGACCTTTGACGCCAACCTGAGCACCCGCCCGCAAGGCCAGGCCAACCCGGCGTTCACCGGTGTGGTCAGCGGGCTGCGCAACGAAGACTCGCTCGGCAGTGCCACGACCGGCACACTGACCTGGACTTCGCCGGCCGACACCGCTTCGGCCCCGGGCAACTACGCCATCAATGGCGGCGGCCTCAGCGCAACGAACTACGTCTTCACGCAAGGCGAAGGCAATTCGAGCGCGCTGACGGTCACCGCGGGCGGGCAGTCGCGGGCCCTGGCCGTGCTGGCGCACGAACTGGGCGCGGGGGCCATCGAGCCGCGCCGCGAAGATCAGGGCACCTACGTCTACGACCGCAACCTCGGCCTGCCTCAGATGTGCGTGCCCGATTCGCCGCTCGACGTCGACCTGGCCAGCCGCTCCATCGCCGACCTGCTCGCAGTGGAGTGGGCCCGCCTGCGCACCCGACCGAACATCTCGAACTGCTTCGACAGCGGCCGCAAGAACGCTTGCGGCGATTTCTGAGCATGACCTTCGGCTGGCGCTGGTCGCGTCCGACATGACCTTAGACAACTGCGGCTGAGCCGCTTGCTGCCTACATTCAATTCACTGCGAATCAGGATCGGTTCGCAGCAGAACCCACCGCACGAAGAGACTTCAGACCATGGCCGACATCGACGTTGACGCCTTCCTGGCACCGGTGAACGACACCGCGCCTTGTGGCGAAGACCTTGAATACGACCCGGCGTTCCTGGCGCTCGAAGAGGCCGCGCGCGGCAAGGCCGAGCAGCAGTTCGGCGACACCGTCATCGCTGCCGAGGAACCCGACTGGCGCGTCATGCTGGAACAGGCCGTGGCCTTGTTCCAGCGCACCCGCGACCTGCGTGTGGCGATCCACCTGCTGCGCGCAAACACCCGGTTGAACGGATTCGCGGGCTTCGCTTCGGGCATCAAGCTGGTGCGTGGCCTGGTCGAGCAGCACTGGGACACGGTCTACCCGCAGCTCGACGCGAGCGACAACAACGACCCGACGATGCGCCTGAATGCCTTGGCGCCGCTGGCCGACCCGACCGGCATGCTCGCCGACCCCGGCAACGTGCTGGCCGACCTGCGCCAGGCCGTGGTCGGCAGTGCGCGAGACGGCCTGACGGTTCGCCAATTCGAGCTCGGCCTGGGCAAGGCCGAACCGAACAGCAATGAAAGCGCGCCCAGTGCGGCGGGCGTGGCCGACGCGCTGAGCGCCGCGAGCCAGCAGTTTCCCGAGCTGCTCGATCAGCTGGTCCGCGTGCACGCCGATGTGCGATTGATCGAGGCGGTCATCGACGCCAAGGTCGGCGCCGCCAACGGCCCGCAACTGCGTCAGCTCCGAGTGCTGACCCAGCACCTGGCCCAGGCCGCCGAAGCCCAGCGTGGTGGGGGCGACCTCAGCTCCGCAGTGTCGGGCGCCGAAGGTGGTGCGGCGCCGGCCGCCCGGCAGCCCGGCAGCGGCGCGATCAACAGCCGCGACGACGCGATCAAGGCGCTCGACCGCGTCTGCGAGTGGATCGGCCGCAACGAACCCACCAACCCGGCGCCGTTGCTGATTCGCCGTGCCCAGCGCCTCATGGGCAAGAGTTTTCTCGAGATCATTCGCGATCTGGCGCCCGACGGCCTGAAAGACGTCGAACGCATTGCCGGGGTGGACAGCGAATGACCCGCCGCGCACACTGCCCGTTTTCTGCACCCAACCAGGAGTGACCCCCATGGCAACCAGCAGCCAGAAATTCATTGCCCGCAACCGGGCGCCACGTGTCCAGATCGAATACGACGTGGAGCTCTACGGCGCCGAGAAGAAGGTGCAACTGCCTTTCGTGATGGGGGTGCTGTCCGACCTGTCGGGCAAACCGAGCGAGCCGCTGCCGCCGGTGGCCGAGCGCAAGCTGCTCGAGTTCGACGTCGACAACTTCGACTCGCGCATGAAGGCCATGAAGCCGCGGGTCGCGTTCCAGGTGCCCAACACGCTGACCGGTGAAGGCAACATGTCGGTCGACATCACCTTCGAGAACATGGACGACTTCTCGCCCGCCGCGGTGGCGCGCAAGGTCGACTCCTTGGCCAAGCTGCTGCAGGCGCGCGAGCAGCTCTCGAACCTGATCACCTACATGGACGGCAAGTCCGGTGCCGAGGAACTGCTCGCCAAGGTGCTGGCCGACCCGGCGCTGCTGGGCACGCTGGCCGCGGCCAAGAAGCCCACCGACGCAGCCTGACCGGCCGAACCCCACAAGACCGACGGAGCACACCACACCATGGCAACACAAGCAGAAGACTCGGCACTGAAGGGCGTTGAGTACGAGGGCGGCGACTTCGCGTCGCTGCTCAACAAGGAATTCAAGCCGAAGAGCGACGAAGCCAAATCGGCCGTCGAATCGGCGATCCTCACGCTGGCCCAGCAGGCGCTGGCACAGACCAAGCTGATCGGCAGCGACGTGGTCGCTTCGATCGAAGCGATGATCGCCGAGCTCGACGCCAAGCTCAGTTCGCAGATCAACCAGATCATGCACCACGCCGATTTCCAGCAGATCGAAAGCGCGTGGCGCGGCCTGCACCACCTCGTCAACAACACCGAAACCGACGAGCAGCTGAAGATTCGCGTGATGAACATCTCGAAGGCCGAGCTGGGCAAGACGCTCAAGCGCTACAAGGGCACGGCCTGGGACCAGAGCCCGATCTTCAAGCGTGTCTACGAAGAAGAGTTCGGCCAGTTCGGCGGCGAGCCTTTCGGTTGCCTGGTCGGCGACTACTACTTCAACCACGGCCCGCAGGACGTGGAGTTGCTCGGCGAGATGGCCAAGGTGGCGGCCGCGGCCCACACCCCGTTCATCGCGGCGGCCGACCCGGGTCTCGCGCAGATGGGTTCGTGGCAGGAACTCGCGAACCCCCGCGACCTGACCAAGATCTTCACCACGCCCGAGTACGCCGCCTGGCGCTCGCTGC
>JBDTTU010000100.1:0-15245 GCA_039930465.1 Burkholderiales bacterium | reverse complement strand
GCGTGTCGGTGTCGAAGACCTGGTGGCCTTCTTCTTCGAGCGCCTGGCGCACGAACCGAAGAATCAGCGGGTCGTCCTCGACGACGAGGACGCGGGCCGGGTTGTTCATCAAAGTCATTGTGATGGCGGCGGCAACGCCTCGACACCTTCAGGCACGTCTGGCGCCTGCCTGAACGGCAGTGTCCAGCGCAACACGGCGCCGTGTTGGGGTGGCGTGCGGTTGCTCGCGCTGATCGTGCCGCCATGCGCTTGCACGATGGCGCGGCAGATCGCCAGACCCAGGCCGACGCCCGGCGTGCGCGATTCCTTGTTGCCACGTGCGAACTTCTCGAACAGCGCTTCGGTGTCGCCGGGTGGAAACCCCGGGCCTTCGTCGCTGACCTCGACCACCATCTGCGTGCCTTCGTGGCGCGCGGTCAGCGTGATCGGCGTGCCGGTGGGCGTGTACTTCGCCGCGTTCTCGAACAGGTTCGCGAGCAGCCGTTCGAGCAAAACACCGTCACCATACAGCAGCGGCAGGTCGTCGGGCAACTGCACTTGGACCGGGTGCTCGGCGAGCGCCGACTCGACCGAACGGATCGCACTGCCTGCCAGTTCTTCGAGCGATTGCCAGTCGTGCCGCAGCGCCACCGCGCCGGCCTGCAGCCGCGCCATGTCGAGCAGGTTGTTGACGAGCTGCGCGGTGCGCAAGCCTTGCTCGGCGATGCTGCGTGCATCGCCCGCGCGCGCCGAGCCTTCGCGCGCGAGCGCGAGCGACAAGGTTTCCGAAGCGCCGACCAGCGCCGTCAGCGGCGTGCGCAAGTCGTGCGACAGCGCGGCGAGCAGCGAGTTGCGCAAACGCTCCGATTCCATCGAGACCAATGTCTCCTGCGCCACGGTGACGAAGTGCACGCGTTCGATCGCGATCGCCACGAGCGCGGCGAAGGTGTCGAGCAACTGGCGCTGCTCGGGGATCATCAGCAGGCGCGGGTTCGCGGCTTCCACCGCAATGACACCGCGGGTGCGCATCGGTGCGTTCAGCGGCACGTAGAGCAGTGCGCTGCCGGGCAGCGTGTCGGTGCCGCTGCCGGCGGCTTCGGCGTGGTCGAAGGCCCACTGCGCGAGGCCGAGGTCGACTGCGGGTGTTTCGCCGACACCTTCCGACGCGATCACGAGCCGTTCGTTCGCATCGGGCAAGAGCACGCAGGCCTTGGCGCGAAACGCCGATTCGATCGCGCGGTCGCCGATCTGCGCCACCTGCTCGAGCACCAAGGCCTTGCCGAGTTCGCGCGCCATCTCGAACAGGCTGCGTGCACGTTCTTCGCGGTAGCGCGCCACGCGGGCCTGGTAGCGCAGCGACGCGGTGAGCTGGCCGACGACCAGGCCGACCGCCATCATCACCGCGAAGGTCAGCAGGTACTGCACGTCGTGCACTGCGAAGGAAAAACGCGGCTGAACGAAGAAGAAGTCGAAGGCGACCACGTTCAATACCGCCGAAGCGAGCGCCGGTCGGCGACCGAACTTCACCGCCACCAGCACCACGGCCAGAAGAAACAGCATCACGATGTTGGCGGTATCGAAGTATTGCCGCAAGGGTGTGGCGAGCGCCGTGACGGCAGCGCACGAGCCCAGCGCCCATGCGTATCCCGGCCAGGGGCTCGGGCGTTCGATCGGGTCGATCGGCAGGGCCGGGCGAGCGGCGGTGTTGTGGCCTTCGCCGGCCGGTGCGAGCAGCATCAGCTCGATCTCCGGCGCCAACGTGGCCACCTGCTCGCCGAAGCTGCCGCGCCACAGCCGGCGCCAGCGCGGCGCGGCGGCCGGCCGGGTTGCCACGAGGGTGCCGAGCTGGTGTTCGCGCGCGTAGGCGACAGCAGCCTGGGCGGCACTTTGCCCGCTGAGTGTGGCGGTTGTGGCACCCAACGATTCTGCGAGCTTGAGGGTGCGCAGAATGCCGCGGCGCCGTGCTTCTGGCAGGCCTTGCAGCTCGTGCGTCTCGACGTACACCACGTGCCACGGTGCGCCGCTGCGCGCCGCCCGGCGGCTGGCGGTGCGCACCATCTTCTCGGCGCCGGGATCCGGCCCCACGCACACCAGCAAGGCATCGGCGTCGTCACCCGGCGGGCGCTTGTCGCTGCCGCCGTGTTCGCGCCGGTAGCTGCGCACTTCGTCGTCGACGCGGTCGGCAGTGCGGCGCAAGGCCAGCTCGCGCAAGGCCATCAGGTTGCCTTTGCGGAAGAAGTTCTGCACCGCGCGTTCGGCCTGTTCCGGCAGATAAACCTTGCCTTCTTTCAGACGCCGCAGCAGGTCGTCTGTCGGCAGGTCGACGAGCACCACTTCTTCGGCTTCGTCGAACACGTGGTCGGGCACCGTCTCGAACACGCGGATGCCGGTGATGCCACCGACCACGTCGTTCAGACTCTCGATGTGCTGTACGTTGACCGTGCTGATCACGTCGATGCCGGCGGCGAGAAGTTCGTCGATGTCTTGCCAGCGCTTCGGGTGGCGCGAGCCCGCCGCGTTGCTGTGGGCGAGCTCGTCGACCAACAGCACCGCGGGGCGGCGGGCGAGGGCGGCGTCAAGATCGAACTCGGTGAGGATGCGGCCCTTCAGCGGCACGTTGCGCAGCGGCAGTTGTTCCAGCCCGAGCAACTGTTCGGCCGTTTCGCTGCGGCCATGGGTCTCGACGATGCCAACGACCACGTCGATGTGCTGCTCGTGCAGGCGCTGCGCGGCCTTCAGCATCGCGTAGGTCTTGCCGACGCCGGCCGATGCGCCGAAGAAAATCTTCAGCTTGCCGCGCGCCGCGCGCTGCTCGGCCGCCTGGGTGCGTGCGAGCAACTCATCGGGATCGGGGCGCTCGTCGGTCATGGTCTCAGTCTATCGGCTGGCATCGACACGCTTGCCGTCGAGCGCAAGGTTGAGTTGCAGTACGTTGACCCGTGGCTCGCCGACGACGCCAAGCCAGGGGTGCTCGGCCTGCTGTTCGATCAGCGCACGCAGCGTCATTTCAGCGATGCCACGCGCGCGGGCGATGCGCGGCGCCTGGTAGAAGGCGGCAGCCAGGCTGATCTCGGGGTCGAGGCCGCTGCCTGAAGCGGTGACCAGGTCGACAGGCACCGGCAGCGTGTTGCCGGAGTCGGCGCTGCGCAAGGCGGCCACGCGGTCTTTCACGGCGTCGAGCAGCACGGGGTTGTTGGCACCGAGGTTCGAGCCGCCCGAGGCCACGCCGTTGTTCGACATCGGCGAGGTGGCCGACGGCCGGCTCCAGAAGTACTTCGGCGCACTGAACGACTGGCCGATCAACGCCGAGCCGACCGTCTTGCCGTCAACAGTCAGCAGCGAGCCGTTGGCCGCGTGCGGGAAAGCGGCTTGTGCGATGCCGGTCACGAGCAGCGGGTAGGCCACGCCGGTCAGCGCGGTCAGCAGCGCAAAGACGGAGATGGCGGGGCGCAGGGTTTGAAGCACGGGGTTCATGGCGGTCTCCTCAAGTCAGGTGCAGCAGCACAAGCAGCAGGTCGATGACCTTGATGCCCACGAAAGGCACGATCAGCCCGCCGAGCCCGTAGATCAGCGCATTGCGGCGCAACAGCGCAGCAGCGCCGAGCGCGCGATAGGCCACGCCGCGCAGGGCGAGCGGGATCAGCACCACGATCACCAGCGCGTTGAAGATCACCGCAGCGAGAATCGCCGACGAAGGCGAGGCCAGGCCCATCACGTTGAGTGCATTGAGCTGCGGGTAGGTGGTTGCGAAGGCCGCGGGGATGATCGCGAAGTACTTGGCCACGTCGTTGGCGATCGAGAAGGTGGTGAGCGAGCCGCGTGTCATCAGCATCTGCTTGCCGATCTCGACCACCTCGATCAGCTTGGTCGGGTTGCTGTCGAGGTCGACCATGTTGCCGGCCTCCTTGGCCGCCTGCGTGCCGCTGTTCATCGCCACCGCCACGTCGGCCTGGGCGAGTGCCGGCGCGTCGTTGGTGCCGTCGCCGGTCATCGCCACCATGTAACCCTCGGCCTGGTACTTGCGGATCAGTGCGAGCTTGGCTTCGGGCGTGGCTTCGGCGAGCACGTCGTCGACACCGGCTTCGGCGCCGATGGCGGCGGCGGTGAGCTTGTTGTCGCCGGTGATCATCACGGTCTTGATGCCCATGCGGCGCAGCTCGCCGAAACGCTCCTTGATGCCGCCCTTGACGATGTCTTTCAGCTCGACCACACCGAACACAGTGGCGCTGCTGCCGTTGACTTCGGCCACCACCAGCGGCGTGCTGCCACGGCGGGCGGTGTCTTCGACCGCGCGTGTCACTTCGGCAGGGAAGCTGGTGCCGTTCGCAGCGAGCCAGCGCTGGATCGCGTCGGCCGCGCCCTTGCGAATCTGCCGGCCTTGCCAGTTCACGCCGCTCATGCGCGTTTGCGCGGTGAAGGGCACGAAGCTCACGTCGTTGCCTGCCATCTCGCGCTCGCGGATGTTGAACTTGTTCTTCGCCAGCACCACGATGCTGCGGCCTTCGGGCGTTTCGTCGGCCAGCGATGCGAGCTGTGCCGCGTCGGCCAGCGCACGGTCGAGCACGCCGGGCGCCGGGATGAAGCTCGACGCCTGTCGGTTGCCGAGCGTGATGGTGCCGGTCTTGTCGAGCAGCAGCACGTCCACGTCGCCCGCCGCTTCGACCGCGCGGCCTGAGGTGGCGATCACGTTCGCGCCCAGCATGCGGCTCATGCCGGCCACACCAATGGCTGAGAGCAGGCCGCCGATCGTCGTCGGGATCAGGCAAACGAGCAGCGCCACCAGCACGGTGATGCTGACCGGCGCGCCGAGCTTGTTCGCGTCGACCGAGTACAGCGAATAGGGCAGCAGCGTCACGGTTGCCATCAGGAACACCAGCGTCAGCGCGACCAGCAGGATCGTCAGCGCCACCTCGTTCGGCGTCTTGCGGCGCTTCGCGCCTTCCACCATCGCGATCATGCGGTCGAGAAAAGTCTCGCCGGGGTTGACGGTGCAGCGCACGACGATCCAGTCCGACAGCACACGCGTGCCGCCGGTGACGGAAGAGAAGTCTCCACCGGCCTCGCGGATCACCGGCGCCGATTCGCCGGTGATGGCGCTCTCGTCGACAGAGGCCACGCCTTCGATCACCTCGCCGTCGCAGGGCATCATGTCGCCGGCCTCGACCAGCAGCACCGCGCCGATGCGCAGCTCGTCGGTCTCGATCGGAATCCACGACGAGCCGTGTTTCGGCTCCTGAAGTTTCTTCGCGATGCCGCGCTTCTTCAGCCCGCGCAAGCTCGCGGCCTGGGCCTTGCTGCGGCCTTCGGCCAGCGCTTCGGCGAAGTTGGCGAACAGCACGGTGAACCACAACCACAGCGCGTTCGCGCCGATGAACCAGGCGGGTGCTTCGCCGCTGCCGAACAAGGCCTGCAGCCAGAGGCCGGTGATCAGCAGCGCGCCGACCCAGACCACGAACATGACCGGGTTGCGCCATTGCAGGCGCGGGTTCAGCTTGACGAATGAATCACGCAAGGCCGGCTTCACCAGCTCGGCCGAAAACAGGCCGGCGTGGCGGGGTTTGTTCATTGACGCAGTAGCGCTTGTCATGGCGTCTTTCAGCGGGTGGTGAGGTTGAGGTGCTCGACAACCGGGCCGAGCGCGATCGCCGGCACATAGGTCAGCGCACCCACCAGCAGAACGGTGGCGATGAGCAGCACGACGAACAGCGGGCCGTGGCTGGCCATCGCGGTGACGCTGCCGTCTTCGCCGATGCGTTGCACACGCTTCTTCGCCGCGAGCGAGCCGGCGATTGCGAGCACGGCGACGATCACAGCGAAGCGGCCGAACCACATCGCGATGCCGAGCGCGGTGTTGTAGAAGGGCGTGTTGGCCGACAGGCCGGCGAAGGCGCTGCCGTTGTTGTTGGCGGCCGACGAGAACGCGTACAGCACCTCGGAGAAGCCCTGCGCGCCGGGGTTCAGCATGCTGGCCCGCCCTACGTCGAGCGACACCGCGACGGCGGTGCCGGCGAGCACCAGCAGCGGCGTGACCAGGATCGCGATCGACACCAGCTTCATGTCGGTCGGTGTGATCTTCTTGCCCAGATATTCGGGTGTTCGGCCGATCATCAGGCCGGCGATGAACACCGTGAGCACGGCGAACACCAGCATGCCGTACAGCCCCGAACCGACGCCGCCGAACACCACTTCACCGAGCTGGATCAGCAGCATCGGCACCGCGCCGCCGAGTGGCGTGAACGAGCCGTGCATCGCGTTGACCGCGCCACACGACGCGGCCGTGGTGATGGCCGCGAACAAGGCGCTGGCCGCCATGCCGAAGCGCGTTTCCTTGCCTTCCATGTTGCCGCCCGATTGCAGCGCGCTGGCGATCTGGTCGACACCGAGTGCGGCGATTTTCGGGTTGCCGGCCTGCTCGGCCAGCATGATCGCGACCACGGCGGCCGTGAAGATCACGGTCATCGCGATCAGCAGCGTCCAACCCTGGCGCTTGTCACCGACCACCTCACCGAACGCCAGACACAGGCCGGCCGGGATCAGGAAGATTGCCAGCATCTGCAGCAGGTTGGTCCATGCGCTCGGGTTCTCGAACGGGTGGGAAGAGTTGGCGTTCAGGAAGCCGCCGCCGTTGGTGCCGATCATCTTGATCGCTTCCTGCGATGCGATCGGGCCCATCGGCAAGGTCTGCGTGGTGGCAGTCTTGGCGACTTGCGTGGGTTTTCCATCGGCACCGGCGGGGCCGGCGTCGGTGTAGGCCACCTGTTCCGTCAGCGCAACATCGGCATATGGCTTGAAGTTCTGCACCACGCCTTGCGCTGCGAGCACCAGCGCGAACACGAAGCTCAGCGGCAGCAGCACATACAAGGTGATTCGCGTCACGTCGACCCAAAAATTGCCGAGCGTGTCGACCGCGTGGCGCGCGAAGCCGCGGATCAGTGCGAACGCCACCGCGATGCCGGTGGCGGCCGACAGGAAGTTCTGCACAGCGAGTGCGAGCATCTGGCTCAAATAGCTCATCGTCGATTCACCTGCGTAGCCTTGCCAATTGGTGTTGGTGACGAAGCTGATCGCGGTGTTGAACGACGAGTCGGGCGAGACGGCACCGAAGCCTTGCGGGTTGAGCGGCAGCACGCCTTGCAGGCGCTGCAGCGCGTAGACCACGATCACGCCGACGATGTTGAACGCGAGCAGCGCCAGCGCGTAGTCGCGCCAGCCCTGTTCACGCTCCGGCGAAGCGCCGCAGGCGCGCAGCACGGCCGAGTCGAAGCGCTGCAAGCGGGTCAACCGGCCCTGCGCCACGGCGGCGAGCCAGCGGCCCATCGGCAGTGCGAGCAGCAGCACGGAAAGCACGTAGCCGCCGAGCAGAAGAATCATCTGGGCGCGCATCAGAAATCTTCCGCGCGCACCAGCGCGATGACGAGGTAGACGAGCAAGAACACGGTCACCGAAGCGCCGAGCCAGTACATGCCGTACATGTGGGGCTCCCGCTCAGCGACGCGTGGGAACGGTGGGCTGCAACAAGCCGCTGCAAGCCCACACGAGGGCGGCCGTGCAGGCGCACAGGGCCGCGAAGGCAACGATCCAGATCAGGTCCATCAAGCTCTCCTTTTGACGGAAAGAGCTTAGGAACCGGCGCGCAACAATGGTCTAAATGTGCGGCGTTGCGATGTAAACGCGCTGTAAACGCAGATGCTTCGGCGGAGGCTTTGGAAGTACCGCCCATGAAGTTGCCGGCCGTGAACAGGTCCTTGCAGGGCGCTTTGAGCTTGATCGACGTGAGCGATCCTTCGTATCGGCCGATGCCGAACTGCGCCAAGCATGTGCCGCAGACCTTGGCTTGCTCGAGCCGAAGTGCCCCCAGGCCGTAGGCGATGGCGCGGCGCGTGGCGCATTCGCCCACCGAACAGATGCGCGGTCGGAGATGGGCTGCATCGTGTCGTTGCCGACGACGAAGCGCTTGCGGTCCCTCAAAGCGCGGCCCAGCGGAACAATGATGATCGAGTGCGGGATTGCACCAAAAGTGTGCGTCGCTCGGGCCGAGCGTGCGATTGCGAGCTTGCGTAGGGCTCGCCTGAGAGTCGCCTGCGCTGCGGCGACGCTCAGGCGAGCAGGTCTGACACGTCGAGGATGCGCTGGGCCACGTCGGCCACCTTCAGGCCCTTGTCCATCGCGGTTTTGCGTAGCCGCGCGTAGGCGTCTTCCTCGCTCAGCCCGTTGCGCGCCATCATGATGCCCTTCGCGCGGTCGATGGTCTTGCGTTCCGACAACTGGCTGCGCGCGTCGGCCAACTCGCGCCGCATGCCTTCTTCGTGTTGGAAGCGGGCCAGCGCCACGTCGAGCACCGGGCGCACGCGCTCTGGCGCCATGCCTGCCACCACATAGGCCGTGACGCCCGCCGCGATGGCGTCACGCACGTGGCTGGTGTCGTTGTCTTCGGTGAAGAGCACGATCGGCCGGCGCGCATCGCGCGTGGCCATGACGACGTGCTCGAGCGTGTCGCGGGCCTGGCTTTCGGCGTCGACGATGATCATGTCTGGCCCGATCTGCGCCAGCCGATCGGGCAGGAACACGTCGGCCGGCAGCACGGCCACGATGTTGTAGCCGTCTTGCAGAAGGCCGATGCGCAGGATGCGGGAGCGCTCCGCCTCGATCCGGGCCGCCGGGTCTGAGGGGTCGGGCCAGAGCGAGTCGGGGGCAATGATGACCAGACGCAGGTCTTGGACCGAAGACATGCCCCGAAGAGAGCAACATTCAAGCCAAGCTCAACCCGGCCTGGCAGCGTGGTGCAGAGCGAATCAGTGCACCGGTGGACCGGGCACCGGGCGGGCTCAGTGCCGGACCGACATTGCCCGGCGCAGCCAGCCGCCCAGCGGGCGCAACGAACCAAACAGCGAGTCGGGCACGATCGAGTCGCGTTGCGAGATCACGCCCCGGGCGACGAGCATGTCGATGAAACCGCGAACTTCCTGGCGGCGAATGCCACTGGTTTCGACCAGTTGGGCGAGCGACATGTGCCGGTGCGACATGTCGCTCAGCATGCGCCGAAAGGCGGTGCGATCAAACGGCGCGGACAGCTCCGGCCAGGCGGCAAGGCGGTATTCCTTCATGGCTCCAACGACGGTTTTTTGGCAGCGGATCGGGCCAGCTGCTCGACAGACAAGGCAGGGTATGCGCTTGCGCTTCAGGTGGAAAGGGTAGAAAGCCGCGGTTTCGTGATTTTCGACACGGCTTGAATCGGCAATACACGCTGATTCAGTTCACGACGGCTGGCCGAGCGCGCGTTGTACTTCGGTCTGCCAGGGCAGGGCGTGCACGAGCTGGTGCAGGTGCACGGTGACCTGCACGTGGCTGAGGGCTTCGCCTTGGGCATCGAGCAGGCGCAGGTTCGTGACCATGCCGAACGGGTCGGACATGGCGACCACACCACGCTGCAGTTCGACCCAGTCCCACGCCACCCCGGCCGAGCGGTCTTCGCTCGCGTCACCCCAGAGAGTCTGGCCGCTGCAAGGCATGGCATCGTCGCCCAAAGTCAACACTCGTGTGCCGAGGTGGACGAGATGAAGGTGTGACGCCGAACTCGCCTGCCACAATACAGGAGGCCACGCGTACACAATCCATGCGGGGGTCATCCGGGTGGTCATCGTCGTTGCGTCGATGATGTGTCCTCAGTGTGTTGAATCGATAAACGCAAGTGTGGCGACAGATTTTGGTTTTGCCATCTGTCAACCCTGTCAGGTTGCTGTCTTGCATGTGACGCGGTATGTGAGGAATTGCGCGTTGGGGTGAAAAGGGGTGGCATGCTTCAGGGCGGTTTCACGGAAGTGCTGGAGAGTCAGAGTCGGGACGAGTTCCGGGATGAGGTCGTGGGCTTCGCGAAAAGGCTCGGCTTCGAGACCGTCTCGGCCACCGTCGTTATCGACCACCTGCTCGGCGAAGCCGAATTCATCACCGTTGACAACACGCCGCAGGCCTACCGCGACGCATTTCAGAATCAACAGAGTTGGCGGCTCGACCCGGTAATGCAGCACTGCAAGCGCCAGAGCATGCCGATCATCTGGGGCCAAAAAACCTACGTGTCGCAGGGTCTGGGCGACAAGTGGGAAGAGCAGGCGCGCTTCGGTTACGGCAACGGCATCGCGCTGGCGCTGCACATGCCGGAAGGCCGGCACTTCTTCCTCGGTGTCGACCGAGACCAGCCGGTGCCGATGCACGTCGGCGAGCTGACCCGCGTGGTCGCAGATCTGCAGCTTTTCGCTGTGCACGCCCAGGATGCAGCTTTGCGCATTCTTGTGCCTGGTGGCTCAGAGTCTGGCGTTCCTTCGCTCACGCCACGCGAGTTAGAGACATTGCGCTGGACCATGGAAGGCAAAACCGCCCGCGAAGTCGGCGACGTGCTCGGGATCACCGAGCGCACCGCGGCGCTGCATGTGAACAACGCGACCCACAAGCTGGGCTGCGTCAACAAGCACCAAGCGGTGCTCAAGGCCCTGCGCCTCGGCCTGATCCGCTGAGAATTCCCGGAAAATTCGGGTGTCGCGTCAACCCCCACCCTGTAAGACTTGACAGTTACGCAAAAGCTTTACTCCTGTTGGAATGGCTGCAGTGCACGGATGGCGTGTACCCCACCTTCAGGAGCAGAGCATGCAACAACGTCAATTTACCGTCTCCCCACTCGCCACTCAGCCCGGCGCGCCCTCCCCGGCAACGGGCCGGACCGCCCCGATCGCGCTCGACGCCGCCACACTGAAACTGGTGGCCGGTGGCATGCAGGCATCCGGTCCTCATGGCGGCTGGAGCACCGCTGCTGTGGCCGACGGCCCGCACGGCGGCTGGTAAGCCGGGCCGGGGTTTCGTGGCCAGCCTGTTTCGCCCCGAAGTCCTGGAAAACCGCCAGCGCGATTGGCTGGGCAGCATTCAGCTGATCCGGCCGGTTTCGCTCGGCGTTCTTACGTTCTTCGTGGTGGCGACCGCAGTGGCGGTCGCGTCCTATTTGGTGTTCGGCGAGTACACCCGCAAGGCCCGCGTCAGTGGCTACCTGGCACCCGATCAAGGCGTCATCCGCTTGATGTCACCGCAGGCCGCCACCCTGCTGGAAGCCCACGCCGTCGAAGGTGCATCGGTGCATCGGGGCGACGTGCTCTTCGTGCTGTCGGTCGGGCAGTCCACCCTGAGTGGCGACACCCAGGCGGCTGTGCGCTCAAGCCTGGCGCTGCGTGAGCAAAGCCTGCAAGGCGCGGCGCGCCAGCGCGGTGCGCTCGAGCAGAACCAGCTGGCTGCCCTCGACCGGCAAATCGACGACATGCGGCGCGAACTCGGCTCGATGGCCGCCGAGGCCGACCTGCAGCGTGAGCGGCTCACGCTCGCCCAGCAGGCGCAGGCACGGCTCGAATCGCTGCGCAACGACAATTTCGTGTCTTCGGCCCAGGTCCAGACCAAGGACGAAGAAGTGCTCGGCCTGAAAGCCCAGATGCAGGCGCTGGAGCGCCAGCGCTCGGCCCATCTGCGCGAGATCGCTTCACTGCAGGCGCAGCGCCGCGAACTGCCGTTGCGGGTGCAAGCGCAACAGGGCGAGATCAGCCGCGACCTGGCCGTGCTCGCACAGCAGGCCGCGGAAAACGACGCCCGGCAGCGCATCGTGGTGCGTGCGCCGCAAGACGGCGTCGTGACCGGTGTGCTCGCGCAAGTTGGCCAGACCGTCACGCCGAGCGTGGCGATGGCCAGCTTGTTGCCGGCCAACGCACGTTTGCAGGCCCAGCTCTTCGCGCCATCGAGCGCGGTCGGGTTCGTGCGCCCGAACCAGCCGGTGCAACTGCGTTACCAGGCCTTTCCGTACCAGAAGTTCGGCCACCAAACCGGCTCGGTGGCACTCGTGTCGCGCTCGCCGCTGCAAGGCGCCGAACTCGCCGGCCTGCCGATGCAGGCCGCCGCCAATGCGGCCGCCGAGCCGCTCTACCGCATCACCGTCACGCTCGACCAGCAAAGCGTGGCCGCCTATGGCCAGGCCCAGCCGCTGGTGCCCGGCATGCAGCTCGAGGCCGATGTGCTGCTCGACCGCCGCCGCCTGATCGAGTGGCTGTTCGAGCCCGTGCTCGGCATCGCCGGCAGGCTGTGAACGCCATGGCGTCCATGCTCGACGGCTTGCGCCTGGGTCTTGCGGGCCGGCGCTTGCCGATGATCCTGCAGACCGAGGCGGCCGAGTGCGGCCTGGCCTGCCTGGCGATGCTCGCCTCGTTTCACGGTTTTCGCAGCGACCTGCCCACGCTGCGCCAGCGTTTTTCGGTCTCGCTGAAAGGCGCGACGATGGCCGACCTGGTGCGCCTGGCCGGCCACATGCGGCTCAACGCACGTGCGCTTCGCGCCGAGATGGCGCACCTGCCCGAGCTCGCCTTGCCCTGTATCCTGCACTGGGACCTGAATCACTTCGTGGTGCTGAAGGAAGTGCGGCGTGGTGTCGCCGTCATTCACGACCCGGCGCGCGGCGTGCGCAGCCTGCCGCTGGCCGAGTTGTCGAAACACTTCACCGGCATCGTGCTCGAGCTGGCGCCGCAAGCCGACTTCGAGCCGCAGACGGCGCGCCAGAACGTGTCGTTGCGACAGTTGTTGGGTCACGTCACCGGCCTGAAGCGTTCGCTGCTGCAGATCTTCACGCTGGCCGTCGCGCTCGAAGCGTTCACCTTGCTGTCGCCGTTTTTCCTTCAGTGGGTGGTGGACAGCGTGCTGCTCAGCGCCGATCGCGACCTGCTCGTCACGCTCGGCGTGGGCTTCGGGTTGTTGGTGCTGATCCAGGTCGGCGCTGGTGCGATCCGCTCGTGGGCCGTGTTGCACCTGTCGGCCACGCTGAACCTGCAGTGGCTCTCGAACGTGTTTGCGCACCTGATGCGCCTGCCGGTCTCGTGGTTCGAAAAACGCCACACCGGCGACGTGATGTCGCGCTTCGGCGCGGTGCAGAAGATTCAGCAGACGCTGACCACGAGCTTTGTCGAGTCGGTGCTCGACGGCCTGCTCGTCGTTGTCACACTGGCGATGATGCTGATCTACAGCGGCACGCTCACGGCCATCGCCTGCGGCAGCGTTGCGGCCTACGCACTGCTGCGCTGGGCCTTCTTCCGCCCGCTGCGCGAAGCGACCGAAGAG
Organism: Burkholderiales bacterium; assembly: GCA_039930465.1. Lineage (GTDB taxonomy): Bacteria > Pseudomonadota > Gammaproteobacteria > Burkholderiales > Burkholderiaceae_C > LMDS01. The sequence goes on along the minus strand of JBDTTU010000100.1, from coordinate 2,135 downwards.
TCGATCATCTTCGAGGCCAAGCGCTCCAGCCACTTTCTTGAATCGCTGCGCGGCGTGCAGTCGATCAAGCTCTTCAACCGCCAGGAAGACCGCCAGGCCCGCTTCATGAACCTCGTGGTCGACGCGATGAACGCCAACATCGCCACCCGCAAGCTCGATCTGATGTTCAGTGTCTTGCACAAGCTGGTGTTCGGGCTCGAGCGCATCGCGATCGTCTGGGTCGGCGCCTTGCTGGTGATGGACCACATCTTCTCGGTCGGCATGCTGTTCGCGTTCATCGCCTACAAGGAACAGTTCGCGCAGCGTGTCAGCGCGCTGATCGACAAGGTGGTCGAACTCAAGATGCTCAAGCTGCAGGGCGAGCGCCTGGCCGACATCGTGCTCACGCCACCCGAGCCGCAGGCCGCCGAACTGGCGCAGGCGCCGTTGGCGGGGCACGCGAGCCTGGAGCTGCGCAACGTGAGCTTCGGTTATTCCGAGGCCGAGCCTGAGGTCCTGCGGCACCTGAACCTCGTCATTGAGCCGGGCGAGTCGGTCGCCATCGTCGGCCCGTCGGGTTGCGGCAAGACGACGCTGCTCAAGCTGATGCTGGGCGTGCACGCGCCGCAGACCGGCGAGATCCGTGTCGGTGGTCTGGCACTGCGCCAGCTTGGCCTGCGCGCCTGGCGCGACATGATTGGCACCGTGATGCAGGACGACCAGCTGTTCGCCGGCTCGATCGCCGACAACATCAGCTTCTTCGACCCCGAAGCCGACCCGACCTGGATCACCCAGTGCGCGCGCATCGCGGCCGTGGCCGACGAGATCGGCGCCATGCCGATGGGCTTTCACACACTGATCGGCGACATGGGCGCGAGCATTTCCGGCGGCCAGAAGCAGCGCATCCTGCTGGCGCGTGCGCTTTACAAACGGCCGAAGCTGCTGTTCCTCGACGAAGCGACCAGCGCGCTCGACGTGGAGCGCGAGCGCGAGGTGAATCAGGCCATCCGCCAGCTCGACCTCACGCGCATCATCGTCGCGCACCGGCCCGAGACCATCGCGTCGGCGATCCGCGTGATCGTGCTGCAGGACGGCAAGGTCGCACAGGACTTGCGCAGCGTGCCGGGCGGCGGGGGCAGCACGCACGCACGTTGAAGTGGTGAGCAGGCCGGCGTCGCGGGCATCGGCGACCCAGCCCCTAAACTCGGCCACATGAACATCCTCGGCATCGAATCGTCGTGCGACGAAACCGGCGTGGCGCTGGTGCGCTGCGCCGCGACCGGCACGCCGACGTTGCTGGCGCATGCACTGCACAGCCAGATCGAAATGCATCAGGCCTACGGTGGCGTGGTGCCCGAGCTGGCCTCGCGTGACCACATCCGGCGTGTGCTGCCGCTCACCCGGCAGGTGATGCAAGAGGCGGGCGCAACGCTTGCCGACATTGACGTCGTGGCCTACACACGCGGGCCGGGGCTGGCGGGGGCTTTGCTCGTGGGCGCGGGTGTGGCGTGTTCGCTCGCCGCCGCGCTCGGCCGGCCGGTCATCGGCGTGCACCACCTCGAAGGCCACTTGCTGTCGCCGTTCCTCTCGGCCGACCCGCCAGAGTTTCCGTTCATTGCTTTGCTCGTGTCGGGCGGACACACGCAGCTGATGCGGGTCGACGACGTGGGTCGTTACGACCTGCTCGGCGAGACCATCGACGACGCGGCCGGCGAAGCCTTCGACAAGTCAGCCAAACTGCTCGGCCTGGGCTACCCGGGCGGGCCGGCGCTGGCGCGATTGGCAGAGTTCGGCGACGCCTCGACCTTCACCTTGCCGCGGCCCCTGCTGCACAGCGGCAACCTCGATTTTTCATTCGCCGGCCTGAAGACAGCCGTGCGCACCCAGGTGCTCAAACTCGGCAGCAACGTGTGCGAGCAGGACAAGGCGCACCTGGCTGCGTCGACCCAACAGGCGATCGTCGACGTGCTGGTGCGCAAGTCGGTGCAGGCGCTGCGCGACACCGGCCTGAAGCGCATCGTCGTTGCTGGCGGTGTCGGCGCGAACGCGCTGCTGCGCGAACAACTGAACCGCGAATGTGCGAAGCGCCAGATCCGGGTGCACTACCCGGAGCTGGCGCTGTGCACCGACAACGGCGCGATGATCGCGCTCGCCGC
>JBDTTU010000099.1:0-15598 GCA_039930465.1 Burkholderiales bacterium | reverse complement strand
AGGTCGAGAACTTGTAGCCGCGGCGGTATTCGAACTTGTCGACCGCTTTCATCAGGCCGATGTTGCCCTCTTGAATCAGGTCGAGAAACTGCAGGCCGCGGTTGGTGTATTTCTTCGCGATCGAGATCACCAGGCGCAGATTGGCCTCGATCATTTCTTTCTTTGCGTCGCGCGAGGCTTTCTCGCCTTCGTTCATGCGCTTGTTGATGCGCTTGAGATCTTCGAGCGGCACCACGGCCTTGGCCTGCTGGTCGGTCAGCTTCTTCTGCAGCTCTTGCACCGGCGGCAGGTTGCGCGCCAGGATCACGCTGTAGCCCTTGTTCGCCGCCACTTCCTTTTCGGCCCACTTCAGGTTCAGGATGTTGGGCGGGAAGTGCTTGACGAAGTACTCCTGCGGCATGCCGCACTTGTCGACCATGATCTTGCGCAGCTCGCGCTCGTAGCGGCGCACGTCGTCGACCTGCGAACGCAGAATGCCGCAGAGCTTCTCGATCGTCTTCACCGTGAAGCGGATCGTCATCAGCTCGTTGCTGATCGCTTGCTGCGCCTTGTTGTACGAGAGCGACTGGTAGCCGTCTTTTTCGAAAGCCTTGCGCATCTTGTCGAAGTTGATGCGCAGCGTTTCGAACTTGGCCAGTGCCGAGACCTTCAGCTCTTCGAGCTTCTTGGTCAGCGCCTTGCTGCCGCCCTGGCCGTCGTCGTCGTCTTCTTCGTCGAAGAAGTCGACGTCTTCTTCGGCCACGTAGTCGTCGGCCTCGTCTTCGGAAACAAAACCGTCGACCGCTTCCGAGATCTTCATCTCGCCCGAGCCGATGCGGTCGGCATAGCTCAGGATCTCGGCGATCGTGGTCGGCGACGCGCTGATGGCGTACATCATCGCCTGCAGGCCGCCTTCGATGCGCTTGGCGATCTCGATTTCGCCTTCGCGCGTGAGCAGCTCGACCGTGCCCATCTCGCGCATGTACATGCGCACCGGGTCGGTGGTGCGGCCAAACTCGGAATCGACCGTCGACAGCGCTGCTTCGGCGGCTTCTTCGGCTTCTTCTTCGGTGGCGGTGGTCGTGCCGCCCCCGGCGATCAGCAGCGTGGCCGCGTCGGGCGCCTGCTCGTAGACCGCGATGCCCATGTCATTGAGCATCGAGACGATGGCCTCGAGGATTTCATCGTTCACCAGCTTTTCGGGCAGGTGGTCGTTGATTTCCTGGTGCGTGAGGAAACCGCGCGTCTTGCCCATCTTGATGAGCGTCTTCAGCTCCTGGCGGCGCTTCGCAGCTTCTTCTTCGGTGAGCGCGGTTTCTTCCAGGCCGAACTCGCGCATCAGTGCGCGTTCCTTGGCCCGCGACACCTTCATGCGCAGCGGCTTGGCCTTGACCTTGGTCTCGTCGGTCGAGGTCTCGACTTCGGGCTCGCCTTCGAGGTCGGCCTCGAGATCGGACAAGTCCACGTCGGAGTCTTCGGGCTTCTTGGCCTTGTCGTCGGGCTTGGGCTTGCGGCCCGGCTTGGCCTTGGCCACTTCGGCCTTCGGCGCTGCCTTGGCAGCCGGTTTCGCAGCGGGCTTCGTGCTGGCCGCAGGTTTTGGGGCCTTCTTCAGCTCTTCGGTCTTCGATGCCTTGGCCGAGGCGGTGGCCTTCGGGGCAGGGGCGGGGGCGCTCTTCTTCGCGGTCATGCAAATCCTCGGATGGTGTGGGGCCTGTCGTGCCGAAGCCCGGTCAAACAACTGCGCGCGTTGATGTGAAATTCAAGCCCGGGCGAGGCCGACTCACGACAAGCCGTTGCACATGCCGGCACCCGGCTCTCGAGCCCGCAGGCTGCCGAGACGGTGGCCGACATCGAGCGGGCAAGTTCGGGTGAACATTTGGAATGCAGCCCTTGCGGGAAAGGTTGGCCTGAAATCCACGAAGGAAGCCCTTGTTCAGAGGGTGGCCGGGGCCCGGAGGTGCTGCTGTCACGCTTGCCGCGCTTACGTCAGCCGAGGATTATACCGTTTGTTGCAGTGGGTGCCCGGTCAAACGTCCACCGGTGTGCGAGCCAACTGGGCCTTCAGGCGCGAGCGATCGGCCATCAGCTGCAGGCTGCGTTGCTGCGCATCGGGCGAGAGGGTGCCCGACTGGAACAGCAGCTCGAGTTCGTCTTCCAGGTCTTTGAGGCGCAGCCGGTCGAGCACCAGCCGCAGCTCCTGGGCCAGGTCGGCCTGCGGTTCGGGGTCGTGAAATTGTGCGATGCGGTCGATGACGGCATTGCCTTGCGGATGCTGCTGCGCAACGCTTCGCAGTTCTTCGAGCAGCGTCGCCGGTGCCAGTGGCCCGTGCTCGTGCAGGCTGCGTTCGATGCAGCCGAAAAACAGGTCGTAGGGCGGGGCCTTTGCGGCGAGTTCGTCGTGGGCCTCGCCGTCGAGCGCCGACCACATGTCGCACTTGTGCAGCAGCAGCCAGATGGCGCGGTCGAGCAGGCTCGCGGCCCCTTTGCTCACGCGGCTGGCCATGCGGCGAGCCGGCCGCTCGGGTGCCGCCGCTGTGCGCCGGGTGGTTGCGCCACCCCACAGCGTTTGCAGCTCGCCGGTTTCGAGCCGGCCGATGCCCGCCAGCTCGCCGAGCAACTGGCGCTTGAGCGCCCCGTCGGGCAAGGCCGACCACAGCGGCTTCGCGTTGGCCAGCATGTGGGCGCGCCCCTCGGCGGTGGCCAGGTCGTGGCCGTCGCCGGCCACTTCGGCAATCTGGCGCGACAGCGGCACGGCGGCATTCACGCAGGCCTCGAAGGCTGCGGCGCCAAACTCGCGCACGTAGGAGTCGGGGTCGTGCTCGGTGGGCAGGAACAGGAAGCGCACGCTGCGTGTGTCGGTAGCGTGCGGCAGGCTCGCTTCTAGCGCGCGCCCGGCGGCACGCCGGCCGGCGGCGTCACCGTCGAAGCTGAAGACCACCGAATCGGTGAAGCGGAACAGCTTCTGCACGTGTTCCGCGGTGCACGCCGTGCCGAGCGTGGCGACGGCGTTGCCGAAGCCCGACTGCGCAAGCGCCACCACGTCCATGTAACCCTCGACGACCAGCGCATAACCACGCTGGCGCAGCGCTGCGCGCGCTTCGTGCAGGCCGTAGAGTTCGCGGCCCTTGCTGAAGACCGGCGTCTCGGGTGAGTTCAGGTACTTGGGTTCACCCTTGTCGAGCACCCGGCCGCCGAACCCGATCACCTCGCCTTGCACCGATCGAATCGGGAACATGATGCGGTCGCGGAAGCGGTCATAACGTTTTCGGTCGGCTTCGTTCGTGTCTTCGTCACCTTGCACGATGACCATGCCGCTCTCTTCGAGCAGCGGGTCGTCGTAACTCGGGAACACGCTGGCCAGGCCGCGCCATCCGTCGGGCGCGTAACCGAGCCCGAACTGCGCCGCGATCTCGCCGCTCAGGCCGCGACCCTTCAGGTAGTCGACTGCGCGTGGGCTGCCCTTGAGCTGGCGCCGGTAGTGTTCCGCCGCCTTGGCGAGCACGTCGTTGAGCGTGGCCTGGCGCTGCTTCTGCGCGGCAGCACGTTCGCGTTCGGCGGGGGTACTTTCGTCTTCGGGCACCGTCATGCCGACCTGCTGCGCCAGGTCTTGCACCGCGTCGATGAACCCCAGCCCCGAGTGCTCCATCAGGAAGCCGACCGCGTTGCCGTGCACACCGCAACCGAAGCAGTGGTAGGTCTGGCGCGTCGGGCTGACGATGAAGCTCGGCGATTTCTCGCCGTGGAACGGGCACAGCCCCTTGTGGTTGATGCCGGCCTTCTTGAGCTGCACGTGGCGGCCCACCACCTCGACGATGTCGACGCGGCCGAGCAGGTCGTGAATGAAGGCGGGTGGGATCACCCAACGAGTCTACGGCAGCGCCCGCCGGTGCTGCGCCCGCTCAGACCGTGAGCGGCCCCAGCTGGCTGGCGATGCCACGGTAGCCGCGCACCCAGGGCGGTACTTCGTCGGCCGGCATGGCCGCGGCGATGCCGTTGCCCTGGCCGATGTCGCAGCCGATCTGGATCAGCTTGGTCGCCTGTTCCGGCGTTTCCACGCCTTCGGCGACGACAGTGCAACCGAAGGTCTGAGACAGGCCGATCACGCCTTCGACGATGGCCAGATCTTGCCGGTCGGAAAGCATGTTGATGACGAATGAGCGATCGATCTTGAGCATGTCGATCGGCAAGCGCTTGAGGTAGGTGAAGGTGGAATAGCCGGTGCCGAAGTCGTCGAGCGCAAACCGCACGCCGAGCGCGCGGCACTCTTCCATCAGGTCGCAGGTGTAGTCGACGTCGGCGAGCGCGGCGGTCTCGAGCACTTCGATGATGAGGTTCTGCGCCACCGGCGTCTGGTACTTCGACAGCAGCCCGGCCAGGTGCTGCGCGAACAGCGGTTCCTGCAGGTGACGGGCCGAGATGTTGATGCTCAGCGTGATGTCGAGGCCCAGGCGCATCCAGTGCGCGAGCTGTTCGATGCCGTGCTGCAGCACCCAGTTGCCAACGCTGACGCTCAGGCCCGTGTTTTCGATCAGCGGCAGGAACTGCGCCGGCGGGATCAGGCCTTGCTCGGGGTGCTTCCAGCGCAGCAGCGCTTCGACGCCAAGCACGGTGCCGGCGCGCATATCGACCTTGGGCTGGAAGTGCAGCCGGAATTCGTTGGCGTCGAGTGCTTCCTGCACGCGACCCAGTGCGACGAAACGCGCTTCGGCGCGGCGGTCGTGTTCGGCGTCGAAGAACAGGTAGCCGTTGCGGCCGGCCTGCTTGGCGCCGTACATCGCGTGGTCGGCGTGGCGCAGCAGGGTTTCGGCGTCGGCGTCGTCGAGCGGGTAGACGGTGGCGCCGATGCTCGCCGTGACCGTGACCGGCGCGGTGCCCATTCCCAGCGTGTAGGGCTGGCAAACCTGCTGCAGCACCCGCTCGACCGCATGGCGGCTTTCTTCGAGCGTGGTGGTGCGCAGCAACAGCACGAATTCGTCGCCACCGATGCGTGCCACCACGTCGTCGCCACCGGCCCACGAGCGCAGCGAGCGCCGCATGCGGTTGGCCAGCTCGAGCAGCAGGCGGTCGCCCGAGTCGTGGCCGAAGCGGTCGTTGACGGGCTTGAAGTGGTCGAGGTCGAGGTAGCACACCGTCAGCAGCGAACCTTCGCGCTGGCTGGTGTGCAAGGCCGCTTGCAGCATCTGGGCCATTCGCACGCGGTTGGGCAGGCGCGTGAGTTCGTCGAAGTGGGCCTGGCGCTGCAGTTGTTCGAGCTGGCGGCGCGCGCGGGTCACGTCGGCGATGGCGAGCACGTGGTTGCGCACCGAGCCGTTCGGGTTGCGCACCACCGACACCGTTACCTGCAACAGGCAAGGTTCGCCGTTGCTGCGCTGATCGAGCATCTCGCCACGCCACATGCCGCCGGCTTCCAGGCTCAGGCGCATCGTTTCGAGCTGCACGGCGGCATCGGAGCCGGCTTCGGCAGGGCGCATCAGGCTCGGCACCAGGCCGAGCAGTTCTTCGCGCGCGTACCCGGTGATCTCGGTGAAGGTCGGGTTCACTTCGAGCACGCGGTGCTCGGCATCGGTGATCAGCAGGCCTTCATGCAGGTGTTGGAACAGGCTTTCCGAAAGCTGCTGGCGCTCGCGCGCGATCCGCATGTCGCTCACGTCGCGCGCGGTGCTGAGTAGCCGGGCGGGCTTGCCGTCGGCGCTGCGCTCGGCCACGAGCGCGTGCAGCTCGAACCAGCGCCAGCTGCCGTCGCGGCACTCGATGCGGCATTCGGCACTGCCGTTGGCTGCGCCGGCCGATCTCAGCGGCTCGAAGGCCTGCTGCACCAAGAGGACGTCGTCGGGGTGAAGCTGGTCCCAGAAGGCCTGCACCTTGGTGCCGAACTCCTGCGTGGTGTAGCCCAGCAGCGCGAGCCAGCGGCGCGACAGCACGATCTGCCCGCCCTCCAGGTCCCATTCGGCGACGCCGATGCCCGAGGTGTCGAGCGCGAGTTGCCAGCGCCTTTCGTTGGCGGCGAGTTCACCAGCCAGTGCGGTGGTGAGCAGCGGCGCGGCCAGCAAGCTGCACACATAGCCGATGAGGAAGACCAGGCCCTCGTCGGAATCGAGCCGCGGAAACGGGCTCACGCCGCTGGCCGTTGCCAGCACCACACTGCCGATCAGCAACATCGCGCTGGTCGAGGCCACGAACAGGCCGCTGCGCACCGCCAGCCAGCACAGCAGCAGGTGCGGCAGGAACACCAGCAACGACGGTGCGGCATGGGGGTTGCCGGCTTGCGCGAAGGCGAGCGCACCGCTGCCCACCACCCCGAGCGAAAGCAGCCCGGTGACAACCCAGCGCCACTCGCCAAAAGCAGCGCGCCACGCGCTGCGCGAATACGCGAGCAGCGGTATGCCGACGACCAGCGCCCCCATGGCATCGCCGAGCCACCAGTAGGCCCACGCACGGGGCGCATCGGCCCAGGCAATGATGCCGCTCGCCGCCAGCCAGAAGCTGCCGTTGCTGGCGGTCAACAGCGTTGACGCGGCGGCGCCGATGCCACCGAACAGCCACAGGTCGCGGCGCCGGTCGAGCGCCACGTGCAGCCCGTCGCGCTGCAGAGCGGTCGCCGCCAGTGCCGGCCCGAGCGTGTTGCCAAGCGCCATCAGGGATGCGACCCAGAGCGGCCGCCCGGCTGACAAGGCGACCAGCAAGGCGCCAACGAACACGCCCGGCCAGACGCCCACACCGAAGCGCAACAGCACGGCCAACGCAACGCCCAGCGGCGGCCAGATCAGTGCAACGCCGCCGTCGACTTTTGGGCCGGCCAGGCCGACCAGCCCGCCGAAGCAGGTGAGGGCGATGACGAGCGAGACCCGCACCGCCCATTGCGGGGCACTGAAGCGGCCGAGCAGGGCCAGCGGGTAGCGGGAGACTCGAAGGTCGGACACGTTGGTTCGGCGAAATGGCTCGTCAATGTATGAGGTGCTTGCACTGTCTCGATGGCTTCGGCAGGCGCAGCGCCGATTTCACCTCATGCCGTCGCCGCCAAGTCAAAAAAAAGCCACCTGCAGGTGGCTTATTCATCGGAATTCCTGGCGGCCAGCGAACAGCGTTCAGACCGCGAACTCTTCGATCTTGCGGCCTGCCGACAGCGCGGCCTTCAACCATTTCGGCTGCAGCCCGCGCCCGCTCCAGGAATCTCCGGTGGCCTTGTTGCGGTATTTCGCGGCCACCTTGTTGCCGGTGCTGGCCCGCGCCTTGGTCCCGCTCTTGGCGGAAAGGTCGGATACCGACAGCCCATATTCGCTCATCAGCGAGCGGACTTTGGCAATCGCCTCGCTGCGGTCTTGCTTCTTCGCGAGTTCAATCTGTCGCTCCAGTGCTTCTTTCTGGGCGATCAATTCCTGCAGTGAAGCCATGTCGAAATTCCTCCGCTGAATCGGGAAAGCCCGAAATCGGGCAGCGCGATTGTATTCAGTGGCTTCGCTGATTTGCAAGGCTTCGAAGAAAACAATACTTGGAAATATCGGGAAGCGCGTGGTTCAGCCGGAAGACTCAGGGCGCCGGAGGAACATACCCAGCTGGTTGTTCGGCGCCGCCGCCAAAGAAGAAATTCTCCATCTGGCGCGCAAGATACTGGCGGGCACGCTGGTCGGCGAGATTGAGTCGGTTTTCATTCACCAGCATGGTCTGGTGTTTCATCCACAGCGCCCAGGCCTCCTTGCTGACCGAGTTGTAGATTTTCTTGCCGAGCTCGCCGGGGTAAGGCGCGTAGTCCATGCCCTCGGCTTCCTTCTTGAGATGAACACATTGAACGAGACGAGCCATCGTGGCCTCCTGGATGAATGGTTTGGTTTTCCGACAAAAGCGTCGACAAAAGGGTTAAGCGAGTTTCTTGACCAGCACCTGCGAGCGCCGGTCCCAGTTGTATTTGCGCTTGCGCGCCTCGGGCAGCCAGTCGGGGTCGACCTGCACGAAGCCGCGCTTGATGAACCAGTGCATGGTGCGCGTCGTCAGCACGAAGATGCTGTCGAGCCCCATGGCCTTGGCGCGCTGCTCCACGCGCTTCAAGATGCGCTCGCCGTCGCCCTGGCTCTGCACCTGGGGCGACACGGTGAGTGCCGCCATCTCGGCGGTCTTCGCTTCCGGGAAAGGGTAGAGCGCGGCGCAGCCGAAGATCACGCCGTCGTGTTCGATCACGGTGTAGTGGCCGATGTCGCGTTCGATCTCGGTGCGGTCGCGTTTCACAAGCGTGCCGTCGCGTTCGAACGGCTCGATCATCTGCAGCACGCCGCCGATGTCGTCGGATGTGGCTTCGCGCAGGCTTTCGAGTTTTTCATCGACCACCATCGTGCCGATGCCGTCGTGCGTGAACACCTCCATCAGCAGCGCGCCGTCCATCGCGAACGGCAGGATGTGCGAACGCTCGACGCCGCCCTGGCAAGCACGCACGCAATGCTGCAGGTAGAAGGCCGGGTCGGTGGGCAGCAGCGGGCGCGGCAGGGATGCGAGCAGTTTTTCGGCGTCGGCAAGCGCCAGTTCGGTGTCGATCGGGCTGTCGGGGTCGGCCAGGTCTTCGTGGATGCCGGGAATCTCGGTGATGAAGAGCAGCTTGTCGGCCTGCAACGCGATCGCCGTGCTCGTTGCCACGTCTTCCATCGTCAGGTTGAAGGCCTCGCCGGTGGGCGAAAAGCCGAACGGCGAAAGCAGCACCATCGCGCCGATGTCGATCGCGCTGCGAATCGCTGCCGCATCGACCTTGCGCACCACGCCGCTGTGAATGAAGTCGACCCCATCGACGATGCCGACCGGCCGTGCGGTGAGGAAGTTGCCCGAGACCACGCGCACGATCGCGTTGGCCATCGGCGTGTTCGGCAGGCCTTGCGAAAACGCGGCCTCGATCTCGAAACGCAACTGGCCCGCGGCCTCTTGCGCAGAGTCGAGTGCCACCGCATCGGTGATGCGCAGGCCGTGGCTGTAGCGCGCCTCATGGCCCTTGGAACGCAGTTGTTCGTTCACCTGCGGGCGAAAGCCGTGCACCAGCACGAGCTTGATGCCCATCGCCTGCAGGATGGCGAGGTCTTGCGCGAACGGGCTCAACTTGCCGGCAGCGATCAGCTCACCAGCGATCGCCACGACGAAGGTCTTGCCGTGGTAAGCGTGAATGTGCGGCGCCACGGTGCGAAACCAGGGCACGAAGGTGTGGGGAAAAACTAGGCTCACGGGGCGCTGGGCTCGGTCAGGAGAACGCGAAAGGAAGGCGGACCGGATTCTGGCACGCGCGGTCGGCTGCGCGGCAGCGCCACGAAGCGCTCAGGGCACGGGCCAGGCGAGCGGGTGGCTGCCCGGGGGCATCGACGGTCGGGTCCAGCGCGCGGGGGTGTCGGAGAAAACGGCGCTGTGGCGCATGGCCTGCAGTTCGCCGTAGCCGCACGCGTGGGGTTCCATCAGGCCGCTGAAGTCGGCACCCGGCGCGTTGAAGCCGTTCTCGATGCGCCCGAGTTCGCGCAGCCACTGCGCTGTGCGGGCGAGCGACACCCTCACGTGCCAGCTGCCACCTTCGTGCTGCTGGCGCAGCAAGGCGGTTTGCGCACCGAAGGCCATCAGGAAGCCGGTGGCCACGTCGAGGATCTGCATCGGCAGAGGTTTCGGTTGCGCGGCACCCGCGGCCAAGGCTTCGGCATGGTTGATGCCGGTGGCGGTCTGCACCAGCGAATCGAATCCGCGCCGGCCGGCCCAGGGGCCGCTTTCGCCGTAGGCCGAGAGCGAAACCATCACGATGCCGGGGCGGGCCTGCGCCACGTCGCCGGGCGCGAAGCCGAGCGCCGCCAGCGCACCAGGCCGGTAGCCCTGGATGAACACGTGCGCGTCGCGCAGCACCGCGAGCAGGGCGGCCCGGCCACCGGCCTCGCGCAGGTCGGCCAGCGCCGACAGCTTGCCCCGGCTGGTGTCGATGATGGCTTCGATGTTGGGCAGGTGCGGTGCGTTCACGAGCAGCACGTCGGCGCCGTACGCGGCCAGTGTGCGGCCGGCCACGGGGCCGGCAAGGACGCGCGTGAGTTCGAGCACACGCAGGCCTTCGAGCGGGCGGGCGTGGAGCGGCAGCGCTGGCCAGGTCAGCGCTGCCGCGTCGCCGATCTTCTCGATTGCCACCAGCGGGTCTTGGGCGACCGCGGCGCTTTGCGGGTGACGGTCCCATTCCTCCAGGCCGCGAAGTGCCGCAACGACGAGCCCGGCCCGCGCCGCTGCATCTTCGAAATCATGGGCCCGCCACTTCAGCAACTCGGCGGCGACCGCTTCGCGCGTGGTTTCGGGCTCTGCAGGCAGGCCGAGCAAGCGCAGCACGCCGTCGCGGTGGTGCGCGAAGTTGGTGTGCAGCCGCACCCAGCCACCACCCTGGCACGGGTACAGGCCGGCGATCTTGTCCCACACCTCGGGCGCGCGGCCGTCGATCGTGAAATGCACGCAACACTCGAGTGCGGCCTCGCGCATATCGACCTGCACGCGCTGCTGCAAGCCGTTGCGGTGCCGGCCGAGTTCGGTGGCGGCGAGCGCGGCGGCCGCCAAGCTGGCTTGCGCTGCGGTGCCCACCGCGAACGACGACGGCAGCACAGGCTCGCGGCCCGTCAGCGAGAGTTGCTGCAGCGCTGCAGAGGGCAAGCCGGCCGCGCGCCATATCGGAATGAGAGCGTTCATCGTGGTGGCCATCATAGGGCGGCAAGAACCGTTCGGATGCTTGGACCACGCGATGGGCTGGGCCTGGCGCGCTTGCGGATAATCCGCGCCACATGTCTCGCCCAGAACCGCACCCGAAGCCAGCGCCGCCGGGCAACCCGCTCCCGCCGATCACTTTCCCGGAATCGTTGCCCGTCTCGGCGCGGCGAGACGAGATCGCGCAGGCCATTGCCCAGCACCAGGTTGTGATTGTGTGCGGCGAGACCGGCTCGGGCAAAACCACGCAGTTGCCGAAGATCGTGCTGCAGCTCGGGCGCGGAAAAGCCAACAGCGGCAAGCTGATCGGCCACACCCAGCCGCGACGCATCGCGGCCTCCAGCGTGGCCAAGCGCATCGCGCAGGAGCTGAACACACCGCTCGGCGAAGTGGTCGGTTTCAAGGTGCGTTTTCAAGACCGGCTCTCGCCCGGCGCCAGTGTCAAGCTGATGACCGACGGCATCTTGCTCGCCGAAACGCAGACCGACCCTTTGCTGCGTGCCTACGACACGATCGTCATCGACGAAGCCCACGAGCGCAGCCTGAACATCGACTTCCTGCTCGGCCACCTGCGGCAGATCTTGCCGAAGCGGCCCGACCTGAAGGTGATCGTGACCTCGGCGACGATCGACGCCGATCGGTTCGCGCGCCACTTCGCATCGAAGAACGGCCCGGCGCCGGTGATCATGGTGTCGGGGCGCTTGTTCCCGGTCGAACAACGCTGGCGGCCGTTCGAAGAGAGCCGCGAATACGACCTGAACGATGCGATCTCTGACGCGGTCAACGAGTTGTGGCGCGAAGGCTCGGGCGACGTGCTCGTGTTCCTGCCGGGTGAGCGCGAGATCCGCGAAGCCGCCGACCATTTGCGCAAACATCACCCGCCAGGGGTGGAAGTGGTGCCGCTGTTCGCACGCCTGAGCCAGCAGGAGCAAGACCGCGTGTTCGAGCCGCACGCGGCGCGCCGCATCGTGCTGGCGACCAACGTGGCCGAAACCTCGCTCACGGTGCCCGGCATCCAGTTCGTGGTCGACGCCGGCACCGCGCGTGTCAAGCGCTACAGCTACCGCAACAAGGTCGAGCAGTTGCTGGTCGAGCCAGTGAGCCAGGCCGCCGCGAACCAGCGTGCCGGGCGCTGCGGGCGCGTGAGCGACGGCATCTGCATTCGCCTGTACGACGAGAAGGGTTTCAACGAGCGGCCGAAGTTCAGCGACCCGGAGATCATGCGTTCTTCGCTGGCCGGCGTGATTCTGCGGATGAAGTCGTTGCACCTCGGTACGGTCGAAGACTTCCCGTTCCTCGAGCCGCCGCCCAAGCGTGCCATTGCCGACGGCTACCAGTTGCTCGCCGAGCTCGGTGCGGTCGACGACTTCAACGAGCTCACGCCGATCGGCCGTGAGCTCTCGCGGCTGCCGCTCGACCCGCGCGTGGGCCGCATGATTCTGGAAGCGCGCGAGCGCCAGGCGCTGACCGAAGTGCTCATCATCGCAAGCGCTTTCAGCGTGCAGAACGTGCGCGACCGCCCCGTCGAACAAGCGCAGGCGGCCGACGCCGCGCACAAGAAGTTCGACGATGAACGTTCTGAGTTCCTGGGCGACCTGAAACTGTGGAAGTGGCTCGAAGACAGCAAGGGCGGGCAGGGCAGCGCCGCCCTCGGCGCTTCCAATGTTCACAAGGTTTCGCAGCGCAAGCAGGAACAGTTGCTGCGCGACAATTTCATCTCGCCACGCCGCGTGCGCGAGTGGCGCGACATTCATTCGCAGTTGCACACCGTCGTGGCAGAACACAAATGGCGGCTCAACGGCTCGCCCGCCACCTACGAACAATTGCACCTTTCGATGCTCGCCGGCCTGCTCGGCAACATCGGCCTGAAAAGCGAAGACGAAGACTGGTACCTCGGCGCGCGCGGCATTCGTTTTTACAAACATCCGGGCGCCAACCTGTCGAAGAAACCGGGGCGCTGGATCGTGGCGGCCGAACTGGTCGAGACCACGCGTCTGTTCGGGCGTGGCATTGCTGGCATCGAGCCGCAGTGGCTGCCGCAGATCGCCGGCCACATCATCAAGACCCAGCTGCTGGAACCGCACTGGGAGAAGAAGGCGGCTGAAGTGATCGCGCTGGAGCGCGCCACGCTTTACGGCATCGTGATCTACAGCAACCGGCGCGTGAACTTCGGCAACATCGACGCGGCCGCGGCGCGCGAGATCTTCATCCGCGAAGCGCTGGTCGCTGGCGATTGGGAAACGAAGCTGCCGTTCGTGGCGGCCAATCACAAGCTGATCAAACAGGTGGAAGAGCTGGAGCACAAGTCGCGCCGGCAAGACGTGCTGGTCGACGACGAATTGATCCACGCCTTCTACGACCAGCAACTGCCCGCCGATGTGTGCAGCGGCCACAGCCTGGAGCGCTGGTACCGCGACGAGGTGAAGCGCCGGCCCGACCTGCTGCTGCTCACGCGCGAAGAGCTGATGCGCCACGAAGCGGCCGGCATCACGACCGCGGCATTCCCGAAGACCCTGCGGCTCGGCGGCGTGGATTGTGTGGCGACCTATCTGCACGAGCCGGGCGACGCCAAAGACGGCGTGACGGTCAGCGTGCCGATCTATTCGCTGAATCAGGTGAACGACGAACGCTGCGAATGGCTCGTGCCCGGTATGCTCAAAGACAAGGTGCTCGCGCTCGTGAAGAGCCTGCACAAGCGCCCGCGCTCGCGGCTTGTGCCGCTGCCCGAGTACGTGGACAACTTCGTCGCTGCCATTCCTTTTGCGCAGGGCGGGCTGGTCGACGCGCTGCTCAAGCACGTGCGCGACAAGACCCAGCTCGACATCAAGCGTGCCGACTTCAAGCAGGAACAACTGCAGCCGCACCTGATGATGAACTTTCGCATCAACGATGAACACGGCCGGCAGCTCGGCATGGGGCGCAACCTTGCAGCGCTGAAGGCCGAGCTGGGCCCGCAGGCGCGCTCGGCGTTCCAGGCGCTGGCGTCGCTCAAGCTCGATGCCATGCCGGCGCGCGCCGGGGCCGAGCCCGAAGGCCAGCCGCCATCGGCAAAGGCAGGCGCACCGGGCCAAACTCCAGGCCACGAACCCAGACGCCCGAGCGAGAGCGCACCGGCTGAGAAGTACATCGCCTGGACTTTCG
Source organism: Burkholderiales bacterium (assembly GCA_039930465.1). Lineage (GTDB taxonomy): Bacteria > Pseudomonadota > Gammaproteobacteria > Burkholderiales > Burkholderiaceae_C > LMDS01. The sequence continues at coordinate 1,795 of JBDTTU010000099.1, read as the reverse complement.
GCGAACTGCCGGAGCTGATGGAAATCCGCAAGGCCGGCCAGTCTCTGATCGGTTTTCCGGCGCTCGTCGACAAGGGCGCGCATGTCGAGATCGAAGTCTTCGACGAGCCCGAGGTGGCCCGTCGCCAGCACCGTGCCGGGCTGCGGCGGCTCGTGGCGCTGCAACTGCGTGACGCGCTCAAGTACCTGGAGAAGAACATCCCCGACCTGCGCACGATGGCGGTGGCCTACATGCAGGTGGGCCGCACGCCCGACGGAGGTGGTGGCGGCAGCGCCGACGAACTGCGCGACCAGATCATCGACGTGGCCCTGGACCGCGCCTTCCTGCTCGACCCGCTGCCCACCGATGCAGCGAGCTTCACGCGCCGGGTTGACGAAGGGCGAGGGCGGCTCACGCTGATTGCCAGCGAGATCGCGCGCATGGCTGCCGTGATCCTGATCGAACACAACGCCGCGCTGCGCAAGCTCAAGGATGCGCGCGCGCCGAAAGAAGTGAACGACGACGTGAACGCGCAGCTCGCGCGGCTGATGCCCAAACGCTTCATCAGCGCCACGCCCTGGGCCCAGCTCGCGCACCTGCCGCGCTACCTGAAAGCGGTGGTGATGCGGCTCGACAAGTTGCGCGCCGACCCGGCACGTGATGCGCAGCGGCTGGCCGAACTGCGGCCGATCGAGCAGCGCTACTGGCGCCACCTGGCCGAACGCAAGGGTGTGCAGGACACGCGTCTCGAAGAATTCCGCTGGCTGATCGAGGAACTGCGTGTCAGCCTGTTCGCACAGGAGCTGCGCACGCCGCAACCGGTGAGTGCCAAGCGGCTGGAGAAGGTCTGGTTGCAGATGCACGCCTGAACCCGGCCGCGGCTCGTCCGTCGATGCGATACAGTGGCCGCGCGAGCCGATGCGTCGCGTGCGGGGTGCACGTAGCCCGGCAACACCCAAGGAGAAAGAACGATGCAATACGTCTGGATGGCCGTTATCGGCTTCGTGGTGGGTCTGATCGCGCGCGCGATCCTGCCGGGAACGCAGAGCCTGGGGATCATCCTCACGGCCTTGCTCGGCATCGCCGGCTCGTTCATTGCCAGCTTCGCGGGCCAGGCGCTCGGGTTGTATGCGCCAGGGCAACCCGCAGGCTGGATTGCCGCGGTCGTTGGCGCGATCGTGCTGCTGTTCATCGTCGGCAAGCTCAAGGGCTCGGGCACGTCGAGCTGAGCCAGAGAAGGGTCGATGAAACAAGACACCGACTGGGTCGTGGTGCCCGGCACGCCGCACGACGTGGAAGCCGTGGTGCGCCAATGCCGCCGCCTCGTCAACAAGCGCGCGCTGTTCGCGGCGGGCGTGGCGGTGGTCCCGATCCCCGGCGTCGACTGGGTCACCGACGTGGCGGTGCTGTTGCGCGTCATTCCCGACATCAACCGCGCCTTCGGCCTCACGCCCGAGCAGGTCGAGCGGCTCGCGCCCGACCGGCGCCTGGCGGTCTACAAGGCCATCTCGGCCGGTGGCGGCATGCTCGTGGGCAAGCTCGTCACGCGTGAGCTGGTGATGCAATTGCTCAAGCTCGTGGGCGTGCGCCTGACCACGCAGCAGGCCGCCAAATACGTGCCCATCGCTGGCTCGGCGGTGTCGGCACTGCTGACATTTTCTTCGCTGAAATTCGTTTGCGAGCAGCACATTCAACAGTGCGCCGCGGTCTCGCGCCAGTTGATGCTGCCGGCGCCCACCGAGGCCGGCGCCGCTGCCTGAGTACAATCGCGGCTGTTCGGGGCGTAGCGCAGCCTGGTAGCGCAACTGGTTTGGGA
>JBDTTU010000098.1:0-15633 GCA_039930465.1 Burkholderiales bacterium | reverse complement strand
GAAGTCGAAGCGCAGGGCAAGAAGAGCCAGGCGGTGGCGATCGGCAACAAGGGCTACGGCTTCCTGAACCGCATCGGCGCGCAGGTGGTGTCGCACGCCACGCACCTGGGCGACAAGCCCACGCTCGACAAGCTGATCGGCCCGGTCAAGGTGCTGCTCGATGCGTATGCCGAAGGCAAGCTCGCGGCCGTGTATCTGTGCTACACGCGTTTCATCAACACGATCAAGCAGGAGCCGGTGGTGCACCAGCTGCTGCCACTGTCGGCCGAGACGATGAGCGCCGAAGCAGCGCAAGACGGCAGCCACCACGGCTGGGACTATCTCTACGAGCCCGACGCACCGAGCGTGATCAACGAGTTGCTGGTGCGCTACACCGAGGCGCTGGTCTTCCAGGCGCTGGCCGAGAACATGGCTTCGGAGCATTCGGCGCGCATGGTCGCGATGAAGGCGGCCACCGACAACGCGGGCAACCTGATCGGCGAATTGAAGCTGATCTACAACCGCACGCGCCAGGCGGCGATCACCAAAGAACTGTCCGAGATCGTCGCCGGCGCGGCCGCGGTCTAAACAAACAAGATTCGAGAGCAAAAGGAAAAATCATGGCTGACGGCAAAATTGTTCAGTGCATCGGTGCGGTGGTGGACGTCGAGTTCCCCCGCAACGCCATGCCCAAGATTTACGACGCACTGAAACTGGAAGGTGGCGAGCTCACGCTCGAAGTCCAGCAGCAGCTCGGCGACGGCGTGGTGCGCACGATTGCGCTCGGATCAAGCGACGGACTGCGCCGCGGCCTGATGGTGTCGAACACCGACCAGCCGATCATGGTGCCGGTCGGTCGAGCAACGCTTGGCCGCATCATGGACGTGCTGGGTCGCCCGATCGACGAGCGCGGCCCGGTCTCGCAAGAACTGACGATGTCGATCCACCGCAAGCCGCCTGCGTATGACGAGCTGAGCCCGTCGCAAGATTTGCTCGAGACCGGCATCAAGGTGATCGACCTGGTGTGCCCGTTCGCCAAGGGCGGCAAGGTCGGCCTGTTTGGCGGCGCCGGTGTGGGCAAGACCGTGAACATGATGGAACTCATCAACAACATCGCCAAGGCACACAGCGGCCTGTCGGTGTTCGCCGGTGTGGGTGAGCGCACCCGCGAGGGCAACGACTTCTATCACGAGATGTCCGATTCCGGCGTCGTGAACCAGGAGAAGCTCGAAGACTCCAAGGTCGCGATGGTCTACGGCCAGATGAACGAGCCGCCGGGCAACCGTCTGCGCGTGGCGCTCACGGGCCTCACGATCGCCGAGTCGTTCCGCGACGAAGGCAAGGACGTGCTGTTCTTCGTCGACAACATCTACCGCTACACGCTGGCCGGTACCGAAGTGTCGGCGCTGCTGGGCCGCATGCCTTCCGCCGTGGGCTACCAGCCGACGCTGGCCGAAGAAATGGGCCGCCTGCAGGAGCGCATCACGTCGACCAAGGTCGGCTCGATCACGTCGATCCAGGCTGTTTACGTGCCTGCGGATGACTTGACCGACCCGTCCCCCGCGACCACGTTCGCCCACTTGGATTCGACCGTCGTGCTGTCGCGTGACATCGCTTCGCTCGGCATCTACCCGGCGGTCGACCCGCTCGACTCGACCTCGCGTCAGCTCGACCCGAACGTCGTCGGCGAAGACCACTACAACACCGCCCGCGCGGTGCAGGGCACGCTGCAGCGCTACAAGGAACTGCGCGACATCATCGCCGTGCTCGGCATGGACGAGCTCTCGCCGGAAGACAAGCTGGCCGTAGCGCGCGCTCGCAAGATCCAGCGTTTCCTGTCGCAGCCTTTCCACGTGGCAGAAATCTTCACCGGCTCGCCGGGCAAGTACGTGCCGCTGAAAGAGACCATCCGCGGGTTCAAGATGATCGTGGCCGGCGAGTGCGACAGCCTGCCCGAGCAGGCTTTCTACATGGTCGGCACCATCGACGAGGCCTTCGAGAAGGCCAAGAAGCTCAACTGATCGCCGCGGCGCGCAAAGGAAGACTGAATGGCAACCCTGCACGTCAGCGTGGTCTCGGCCGAAGGCAGCATCTTCGAAGGTGAAGCCAAGTTCGTGGCCCTGCCCGGTGAAGGCGGCGAGCTCGGCATCCTGCCGCGCCACACGCCGCTGATCACCCGCATCAAGCCCGGCGCGGTGCGCATCGAGCGTGCCGACAACGGTGAAGAAGAGTTCGTGTTCGTGGCCGGCGGCATTCTCGAAGTGCAGCCGGGCAAGGTGACCGTGCTCGCCGACACGGCGATTCGCGGCCACGATCTCGACGAAGCCAAGGCGAGCGAAGCCAAGCGCCTGGCCGAAGACGCGATGAAAAACGCCAAGAGCGACATCGACTTCGCCAAGGCGCAAGGTGAATTCGCCGCCATGGCGGCGCAGATCGCGGCGATCCGCAAGTTCCGCGGCAAGTGAACAAGAGGGCCGCGCGCTGCGCTGCCCCATGCTCCACCAGACCCGCCCTGCTGCCAAGCGCGGCGGGTTTTTCTTTGGCGCCGGTCGGGCAGTGGCGATGCTCGCCCGTTGTCAGGGGCTGCCGGCGCGTGCGCCAAAGCCCCAGGCGATCAGCGTGAAGCTCACGAACGCCAGCGCCGTCGACGCCATGATGATGCGGGCCACACGCCCGTTGTCGGCCTCGAAACGTTCGGCCAGCAAGGACACGCCACTGGCACTCGGCAGCGCCGCCGCCAGCACCAGCACCATCAACCCGAAGGCCGGCACCTGAATCCCGGCGGCGCGTGCCGCCAGGCCCACGCCGCCCACCAGCAGGGGGTGCACGAAAAGCTTGATCAGCGCCACCGGCAGGTAGCGGGCGAGTGGCGTGCGCGTGTGGGCGTGTTGCCCGGCGCGCCACAGCACCGTGCCGATCGTGAACAGCGCAACCGGCGTGGCCGAGTCGCCGAGCATCTTCACGACCTGCAGCACGGGCCCCGGCAATGCCAGGCCGCTCGCGGCGAACAACGCGCCGAGCGCGATTGCCCAGGGTTGCGGGTTCGTGGCCGCGCCACGCAACGAGCGCAGCACCGATGAGATCACCGAGGTTTCAGCATCGCCGCTGGCGCGCCGCGCAGGGGCTTGCGCCAGCGCCAGGCACAGCGTGCTGGTCATGAACAGGTCGACCAGCAGGGTGCCCATCACCGGGCCGGCGGCGGCGTCACCGAGCAGGCCGACGAGCAGCGGCACGCCCATGAAGCCACTGTTCGGGAAGGCGGCGACAAAAGCACCGAACGCAGCGTCTTTCAGTTTCACGCCAGGGCCGCCCTCGCGGCGTTGCAGCGTCAGCGCGATCGTCAGCGCCACGACCAGCAGCGCGCACAAGGCATAGATGCCGATCAACACCGGGTCGATCAGCTTGGCGAAAGGCATGCTGGCGCCGAAGCGAAACAGCATGCACGGCAGCGCGAAGTACAGAACGAAAGCGTTCAGCCCGGGGATCGCCGACTCCGGCAACACGCGGCGCTGGCCGGCCAGGTAGCCCAGCAAGACCAGCGCAAAGAAGGGGATCGTGACGGTCAGGATCGCTTGCATCGAGCCCGGAGTATCGCAAGCCGCCGCTGCGGCGCTGCCACGCCGGTCAGCGCAGTCGCTCGTCCAGCGTGGCCAGGCGCTCGCGGGCCGTGGCCTCGCCGTGGAACAGGGAGATCACGTCGAACAGCGCGCCGCGCAAGTGCCAGGTGTCTTCGGCGCGGCGCATGTTCTCGATCCGCAGCAGCATCGCCTTGCGGTCGCTGGCGGGCACGTCGGCCAGCAGCGTAAAGCACAGCTCGCGCAACGCCGCCACGTCGGGCGCGGCGCGGCTCGGCCGAATCGTTTCGCGAAGGCGCTGAAAGGTCACCATGACTTGTCCCGTCCGGGCTGCGCTGCGCGCCGATCGCACGACGGATCGCCGTGCCAGCCCGCAACGCAAGGGTTGTTGGAGGCAGTATTCCGCAGCGGTGCAGCGCGTGGCGATGGGCCGAGCAACGCGGAAGTCGTTACGCTCGAACAAGTCGCCCGCGGTGGGTTCAATCGTGTCTCGGACGCACACGTTCGTGACATTTGCCCACGCGTACCTTCCAGGAAGAGGCGCTGAGCAAGCCCGCTATGATCCTTCGCCTTGCGGCTCTGCCGCCAGCCGCTGCTCCCGTGTCTTCGCCCCCGCCCTCTCTCAACCCCGCCCAGCTCGAAGCCGTTCACCACCTGAGCGGGCCGTGCCTGGTGCTTGCCGGCGCCGGCTCGGGCAAGACACGCGTGATCACGCACAAGATCGCGAAGTTGCTGCAGGCCGGCTACGCACCGGGGCAGATCGCCGCGATCACGTTCACGAACAAGGCAGCGCAAGAGATGCGCGAGCGCGCGAAAGAACTGGTGGGCTCGCGCGCCGCCAAGCACCTGGTCGTCAGCACCTTTCACTCGCTCGGCGTGCGCATCCTGCGCGCCGACGGCAGCCGCCTCGGCCTGAAAGAGCAGTTCAGCATCCTCGACAGCGACGATGTGCTCTCCATCCTGAAAGATGCCGGTGCCAGCACCGACAACGCGCTGGCGCGGCGCTGGCAGTGGGCCATCAGCCTGTGGAAGAACCAGGGCCTGAACAGCGAACAGGCGCAAGCCGTGGCTGCCAATGCAGACGAGCAGGTCGCCGCGCGCGTGATGCAGCGTTACGAAGAGCGCCTGGCCGCGTATCAGGCGGTCGACTTCGACGACCTGATCGGCTTGCCGCACAAGCTCTTGCAACGCGACGAAGAAGTGCGCCACAAGTGGCAGGACACCTTGCGCTACGTGCTGGTCGACGAATACCAGGACACCAACACGATCCAGTACGAGATGCTCAAGTCGCTCGTCGGCGAACGCGCGCTGTTCACGGCAGTGGGCGACGACGACCAGAGCATCTACGGCTGGCGCGGCGCCACCATCGACAACCTGAAGCGGCTGCCGCAGGAGTACCCCACGCTCAAGGTGATCGCGCTGGAGCAGAACTACCGCTCCACCGGCAACATCCTGCGCGCCGCCAACATGGTGATCGGCCACAACCCGAAACTGTTCGAGAAGAAGCTCTGGAGCGCCTTTGGCGACGGCGAGCCGGTGCGCCTGATCGAGAGCGACAACGAAGAGCACGAAGCCGAACGGGCGGTGGCGCGCATCCAGGCGCTGCGTGGGGGTGGCACGGCGGGGGCTTCTGTGTCGGGCGGCGCAGAGGTCGAGTTCAAGGACTTCGCCGTGCTCTACCGCGCCAACCACCAGGCGCGCATTTTCGAGAAGGCGCTGCGCAAGGCGAGCATTCCGTACAAGGTCTCGGGCGGTCAGAGTTTTTTCGACCGGGCAGAGATCAAGGACCTCTGCGCCTGGCTGCGCCTGCTCGTCAACAACGACGACGACCCGGCGTTCCTGCGTGCCGTCAACACGCCCAAGCGTGGCATCGGCCACCAGACGCTGACGAGCCTGGCCGAGTTCTCGGGCAAGTGGAAGAAGAGCCTGTTCGACGCGCTCTTCGCCGAGAGCCTGGGCAGCGTGCTCAGCGCCCGCGCAGTGGGCTCGCTGCACGAGTTCGGCCGCTACGTGAATGACCTCGAATACCGCGCGCGCCACACCACCGGCGCCGAAGACGCGAAGGTCTTGTTGCTCGGCTGGCTGAAAGACATCGACTACGAGAAGCACCTCTACGAAGGCGAAGACAGCGAGAAGCTGGCCGCGGCGCGCTGGAGCAACGTGCTCGACTTCATCGACTGGATCGCCAAGCGCTGCGGCGGCGAGATCGAGAACGATGGCGGCGCCGCCTTCGAGACCGAAAAGAAGAGCGTGCTCGAGGTGGCGCAGACCATCTCGATCATCATCAGCCTGGCCGAGCGCGGTGACGACCAGAACGTCGTCACGCTCAGCACGCTGCACGCCGCCAAGGGGCTGGAATGGCCGCACGTGATGCTGGTCGGCGTGAACGAAGGCTTGTTGCCGTTCCGCAGCGAAGACGACGACATGACGCCGGAACGGCTCGAAGAAGAACGCCGGCTCATGTACGTGGGCATCACCCGAGCGCGAACGACGCTCGCAGTCAGCACGCTGAAACGCCGCAAGCGCGGGCGCGATTTCGTGATGGCGATGCCGAGCCGCTTCATCAACGAGATGAAGCTGCACGAAGTCGTGGCCAAGGAAGACCCGCGCGAAAAGCTGAAGGCCCTGCGCGAAGCGGCCGCCCTGCGGGCGCAGCGCGCCAAGGCCGAAGCGGCACCCGGCGGCTGACGTTCTAGGGGGTGGTGCGGGCGCGGAATCGGTGTAACTTGCCTTTCCGGGTCGTGATCGGCCCTCTGAAAGTGAGTGTCGGGGAATGGGTGCTGTGTCATGAGTTCGGTTCGTCGGCCCGACCGCGGGGGGGCGGCTGCAGCCAGCACCCCGCCCGCGCAGCGCAGCGACCCGGTATTCAACTCCGCCCCTGGTGAATTGCCCTCGCCGCCGCCTGCCCTTGAGTCGCGCCCGGCCCACCTCGTGCCCTGCGGGCAATGCAGCGCCCTCAACGGGCGCTCGGCGCTGGTCTGTTGGGCTTGTGAAGCCGACCTGCTGGCCTTCAGCCCGTTCGCCGCGCCGCCGCTGCCCCAGCCGCCCGAACCCGAGCCCGAGCCCGTGACGGCGCTGGCCGTGCACCAGCAGACCGTGGTCGAGCAGGCGGGCGCGGCCGATGGCCGGGGTGGCCTGCGCCTGGTGTCGCGCGGCGGCGCGCCGGCTTCGGTTCAGCCGGCCCCGGCCCAGCCTGCCCCCGTGTTTTCCGATGAACTGCCCGTGCTCACCAGCCTGGTCGAAGAGCCCGTGCCGGTGCTGGCACCTGAACCGTTGCCGGCGGAGCCCAAGGTCAGAGTTCGGTACCCGGCACCGATGGTCGCGCTGGTGCTCGCTGTCGTGCTGTTGCTGCTGATCGCCGCGGGTTTGCGCTGGTGGGGTGCGCCGGCAGCGACACCGCCGCCCGTGGCGGGCAGCGTCGTGCCCATTGGCGAAGCGTCCGAACGCCCGTTTGCCAGCCCGGTGCAGGGCAACGCGCCGGACGACACCCGGCTCTCGTTTCCGCCGCGCGAAGTGGCGCCGACCGACATGGCTGCCGACCGGCCGGTGCATGTGCCGGCGCGAGCCAAGCCTGTTGCGCCAGCGCGCGCCGGCGGCAAGGCGCGTGTGACCCGCCAGGCCGTGGCACAAGCGGTCGACGTGTTGCTGCCTGCTGAGCCAGCCGTGCGCGAAGGCGATACCTCGCCCGCCGCCTGCACGTCGAACAGGGCTGCGCTGGGCCTTTGCACCCTGGAGCCCGCTTCCTCAAAGGAATGAACATGGCCGCCAGACCGATCGCCTGGCGCTGTACCGCCCCTCGCACGGCTGTGCAGCGGTCCGGCGCTGGCCAAGCTGCCCTGCAAGATCGTCACCGCGCAACGAAGACTGGGCCGCGGTTGGCTCTATTGCCCACCCATGGCGAGCGAACTCAAGCGTTGCGTCGGCGCACCTGTCGTCGTCGACTCGCCGGCCCCGCGCCGAGCAGGGCCGCCGGCGTGCCGCCAGCAAGATCGCATACTCGGCCTGTGCAAGCAGGGCGCACCGTCAGGCCGCCCGCAGTGCCTCCAGCGCTTCGGGGCCGGGGGTCTGCCGCAGCGTGATGCGGCCTTCGCGCCAGGCCTGGTCGAAGTCGATCTCGAGACTGCGCAGCGCCTCGCGCGTCGACGCCGTCGACGAGACCATGCCGACCGCGCGGTTGCGGCCCTGGTTCTTCGCGGTGTAGAGCGCCATGTCGGCCAGGTTGATCGCCTGTTCCCACGGCACCTCGGTGCTGTAAGGCTGGAGCGGAAAACGCGCGTAGCCGATCGAAGCGGTGACACGCAACGCCGCGGCACCGTCGAGCTGAATCGGCGTTTCACCGAGCGCGCACAGCACGCGTGCCGCCATCTGTTCGGCTTGCTCGGGCGAGGCTCGGAGCGCCAGGATCAGGAATTCTTCGCCGCCCCAGCGCACCACCAGGTCGTCGCTGCGCACCGCTTCGTTCAGCCGCCTGGCCACCTCCACGAGTACCTGGTCGCCGGCGGCGTGGCCATGCGCATCGTTCACGTGCTTGAAGTGGTCGATGTCAACCAGCAGCAGCGCACCTTCGAAGCCGCCACTCTGGCCGCCGCGTTCGGCGGCTGCCTGCATGACGGCCTGCAAGTGACGGCGGTTCGCGAGGTTGGTCAGCGGGTCGCGTTCGCTCTGGGTCTGCAGTTGCACATGGCTCGCGGCCAGCTTCTGGTGGGTTTCGCGCACGCGCCGGTATAGCAGCGTGACCAGGATGATCGCCAGCAGCATCACCGCCAGCAGCAGCCACCACAGGCGCTCCTGCAGGTCGCGGTTGGCCAGCGCTTCGGTCTTCAGTGCGTTGTCGCGGCCCAGCAGCTCGATGTCACGCTGGCGCGCTTCGGCGTCGTTGCGCGTCTGCAGTTCCTTCAGCGCGACGCTGCGGTTCATGCGCATCAGCTCGGCGCTGAGCGCGCGCTCGCGGTGGAACAGCTCAAGCGCGCCGCGCGCGTCGCCCGCAGCCGCCAGCGCTTCGCCGAATTCACGCAGGGTCTCGGCCTGGCGCCCGGTCTCACCGCTTTGTTGCCACATCCCGAGCAAGCGGGACAGTTCGAGCCGGCCTTCGGCGGTGCGGCCCAGGCCGATCTTCGCAATGCCGATGTTGTTGATCAACACACGCTCGGCTCGCTGGTCACTGTGGCGGCGCACGATCACGAGTGCCTGCTCGGCGGAGCGCAGCGCCTGGGCGGGGCGCCCGAGCCGCGAGTAGGCGTCGCTGAGGTTGGTCAATATCTGCGCTTCAAGGCGCGGCGAGTTGGCTTGAACTGTGAGCGCCAGAGCTTCTTCCCAGGCAACAAGCGAGGCCTTGTGGTCACCCTGCATGGCGGCCAGGCGGGCTTCGCCGTTGCTGACGCCGGCGCGTTGCGCCGGGTCGCCGGCCTGGGCCGCCAGGCGTTTGGCGTGGCCCATCAGGCGCTGTGCCGTGCCGGGCTCGCCGCGGCCTTGGGCCAGCATCGCCAGCGAGATCAGGTTGGTGGACTCGCGGCGTGCGTCGCCAGCCCATTCGGCCAACGCCAGGCCGGCCTGCACATGCACGCGCGCCGTGGCCGGCACACCGAGGCTGAGCGCGCGCCGTTCGAGCATCTGCCGCACACGCCAGGCCGAACGGTATTCGCAGCGCAGCGCAGCGCTCGCGGCGCTGGGGTTCTGCGCGGCCCCGGGGCAGCCGGTTTCGAACGCCGGCAGCGCCGACTGTGCGAGCGCTGCCGACACGTCGAGCTGACCGGCGTTTTCAGCCACCAGTGCACGCACCAGGTTCGACGCCGCCAGCGCGCGGCTGGAGGGCTCTTCGGTGTTCAGCGCCAGCAGTTGTTCGGCAATGGCGCCGGCACGCACGGCGCCGCCGGCGCGTGCCTCGATGCTGCCGAGCGCCTGCAGCAGGCGCCGCCTTTCGTCGGCCGACGTGCTGTGTTCCTGCTGCAGTTGTTTCAGCGCCGCGATGGCCTGTGTCGGTCGCTCGAAGCCGTCACGCACGAGCATGTCGATCTGCTCGTCGAGCGGGTCGCGAGCGAAGCCTTTGGGCGACGTGTTCGCGGCCCAGGCGCCGGTGTGCATGATTGCCAGCAGCAGCGCGGTGAAAACAAGTCGATGCAGCGTCATGCGGCCTCCGCCAGCGGCGCGCGCCCCTGCAGCAGGGTCAATTCGACTTGGCCGTCGCGCCACGCCGATTCGAGCGAGCGTGTGATCTCTTCGAGGGCTGCTTCGTCGCGCGCCCGCAGCAGGCGCACGCCGTAAGCGCGGTTGCGGCCGTGGGCCTTGGCCAGGTACATGGCGGTGTCGACGAGGTTGATCGCGCGCTCCCACGACACCTGCAGCGAGGCCGGCCCCATCGGGAAGGTGGCGAAGCCGATCGATCCAGTGACCGGAATCTGGTGCACGCCGGCTGCCACCGGCGCCTGGTCGAGCGCGCCCAGCATGCGCTGCGCGAGGGTGTCGACCTGTTCTGCGCCCAAGGCCTGCACCACGATCAGGAATTCTTCGCCGCCCCAGCGCACGATCAGGTCTTGCTCGCGCAGCGTGTCGCGCAGGCGCCGCGCCACCTCGACCAGAACCGCGTCGCCGGCACCGTGCCCATGGCGGTCGTTGATGGTCTTGAAGTGGTCGATGTCGATCAGATAGACCGTGCCGCTCAGCTTGCCGTCGTGGGCGAGCCGGCGCATGGCTGCCTGGAAGTGGCGCCGGTTCGCCAGGCCGGTGAGCGGGTCACGTTCGCTTTGCACCTTCAGCATCTCGTTGCTGGTGCTGAGCAACCGGTTGGTCTGGCGCACGCGCCGGTAGAGCAGCGTGACCACGGCGAACGACAGCACGAAGGCTGCCGACAGCAACCAGCCCATGCGCTGCTGCAGATCGCGGCGGCGCAGTTGCTCGGCCTTGATGTCGTTCTCGCGGTTGAGCAGCGCCAGTGCGCGGGTGCGACCGTCGGCGTCGTACTGTTCCTGCATGGCGAGAATCGCCTTTTGCTGGCTGTCGCGCAGGATGCCGGCATCCATGCGGCGGTGGCGGTGGTAAGCGGCCACGGCGCCGGGCAGGTCGCCGGCTTTTTCGAGGTAGATGCCGAGTTCGCGCAGCAGGTCCGAGACGCCGCTCGCCGAGCCACGCTTCTCATCAATCGCGATCGCTTCGCGCACGTAGCGTTTGCCGAGCTCCAGGTGCTGCAGCGAGATGTGGGCCAGGCCCAGGTTGGCCAGCGCCACCGTTTCGCTGATACCGTCTTTCAGCGCGCGCGCCAGCGGCAAGGCTCGCTCCGACTGCGCCAGCGCAGTCTTGTAGTCGGCGGTCTTCAGGAAGAAGTCGGCCAGGTTGGCGAGGTACTGCACTTCGAGAATCTTCGCGCCGGCACGGCGCGCGTATTCGATCGCCAGCTCGAAGGAACGGCGCTCGCCGGGCCGGTCGTTCAGGTCGTCGAGCACGATCGCGGCGGTGTTGTAGGCACGTGCCAGCGAGACGTTGTCTTGCACCTTATCGGCCAGCGCGATCGCCTCGTCGTTCAGCGCGCGGGCACGTTCGAGCTGTTTTGCGTTGTAGTAGCTGTAGGCAAGCGCGCTGCGCGCCTCGGCCTGGCGCCAGGGTTCGCCCAGCTGGTCGGCCAGGGCGAGCGCTTCATGGTTCAGGCGCACCGCGTCTTCGAGCTTGCCCGACTCGTTGCGGATGTAGCCGAGCGCGCTCACGTAGCGCAGCCGCTCGCGCGCTTGCGCCGTGGCGGGCAACTGGTCCATCGCCTGCTGCATCATCGCGTCGGCCTGATGCAGGTTGCCGCCGCGGGCCGTTGAGCGTGCACGCACCAGCAGCGTGGCGGCGGCCGCTTCGCTGGCCAGAGGCGCACCGGGTTTACGGCCCCACGCGTCGAGTTCGGCGGCGGCCCGTTCGGCGCCTTCGGCCAGTGACGCCACGGCGAGCGTCAGGCCCTGCACCGTGAGCAGTTCCAGGCGCTGCGCGCTGAACTCGGGGGTCGATGGGCGCAGCCCTTCGAGCTGCGCAGCGGCTTCGGCCACGCGCGCGCGGCCCAGGCTTTCGAGGGCGAGGATGCGCTGCGTGCTGTCTTGGGCGCCCTGCGCCACGGCCGGGTCGGCGAACACGAGCCCGAGTGCCATGGCCAGGGCCAACATGAAGGCCGGGCCGCGCTTCATGGTGCCAGCTCCATCGGCACGGTCTCGGCGATCTCGACCGGCGACATCTTCAGCAGCAGCGTCGTGATCAAAGCTTCGGGCATGGGCTTGGCGAAGTAATAACCCTGGTATTCGTCGCAGCCCTCGGCACGCAGGAAGTCGAGCTGGTCGCGCCGCTCCACGCCCTCGGCCACCACATGCAGGCCGAGCGAATGGCCCATTGCGATGATCGCTCGCGTGAGCGCGGCGTCACCGGCGTCGCCGGGAAGGTCGTTGACGAACGAGCGGTCGATCTTCACGCAGTCGACCGGAAAGCGCTTGAGCGCACCGAGCGAGGAATAGCCGGTGCCGAAATCGTCCATCGCCAGGCGCACACCCAGGCTCTTGAGCCGGCGCATCGTGGCCTCGGCGAGCTCGGGCTCTTCCATGACGGCACTTTCGGTCAGCTCGAGTTCGATCTGATGCGGCGCGCAGCCGCAGTTCTTGAGCAGATCTTCCACCTCGTCGACGAGGCGCGGGCTTCTGAACTGGCGTGCGCTCACGTTGATCGACATCGTCAGGCCCGGCGCGCCGCCGTATTCCAGGCGGCGCAGCGCCAGCCCCGCCTGGTGCATGACCCACGCGCCCATCGGCACGATCAGGCCGGTCTCTTCGGCGATGTCGATGAAGTGCGCCGGCGACAGCAACCCGCGCACCGGGTGCTGCCAGCGCACCAGCGCTTCCATGCCGAGCGGCCGGCCGCTGACAACGTCGACACGCGGCTGGTAGTGCAGCACGAGCTGCCCGGTCTCGATCGCCTTGCGCAATTCGAGCTCGAGGTTGAGCCGTGCTTCGGCTGGTTTGCCGTCGTGCGCGCCGAACAGCGCGAAGCCGTCGCGCCCCGCGGCCTTGGCGCGGTACATCGCGATGTCGGCGTGGCGCAGCAGCGTTTCCACGTCGGTGCCGTCCTGCGGAAAGATCGCCACGCCGGCCGAAACCGTCACGTGGTGCAGCATGCCGGTGCGCAGCTCGACCGGTACTTTCAGCGCTGCCAGCACGCGCTCGGCAATCTCGCTGGCGTGGTTGGCGTCGCGCACGTCGTGCAGCAGCAGGCACATCTCGTCGCCGCCCATGCGTGCCACGAGATCCTTGCCGCGCACCACCTGCTTCATGCGCGCGGCCAGCGTCTGCAGCAGGTGGTCGCCGGCAGCGTGGCCGAGCGTGTCGTTGATGACCTTGAAGCGGTCGACGTCGACGAAGATCACCGCGAACTGGCTCGAATCCCCGGCGCTGTAGGCCAGCGCCTTGCTCACCGCGGTCTGGAACGCGGCGCGGTTCGGCAACGTCGTCAGCTCGTCGTGTTCGGCCAGGAAGAGCGCGCGGTTTTCGGCTTCCTTGCGGTCGGTGATGTCGCTGCCCAGGATGTAGACGCCGCTCACGCCGCCGTCGGCGCTCACCTTGGGCATGTACATGATGTTGAACCAGCGCCCGACCGCGCCGCGCACGCCGGAGACACGGTGGTCGGTGTCGAAGGTCTGGCCCGTGAGGGCCTTTTCCAGGCACGGCTGCAGCCGGGCGTAGGGCGCTGCGCCGTAGATCTCCTGGGCGGTCTTGCCGAGCATCAGTTCCGGCTTCATGCCGAGCCAGCGTTCGTAATTTCGGTTCACGAAGCGGTAGCGCTGCTGGTTGTCGACGAAGGCCACCAGCGCGGGGATGTTGTCGGTGATGGTGCGCAGCTCGTCTTCGCTCTGGCGCAGTTGCTGGCGTGACGCGGCCAGGCGCTGGTAGGGCATGCGGATGCTGTCGGCGACGATGGTGCGGTAGATCATCCAGAAGCCCAGCACCTTGTAGAGGTGACCGGCCACGATCGCCAGGTCGGTCAGCCGGGTGTAGAGCGTGAACACCATTTCGCCGATCGCCATCAGCACGGCGGCGCAAAGCAGTGAACCCGCGTCGAAATGCTGCGCCTCGCCCTGGCGCCGCGCGAACAGCATGGCGGCCAGCAGGAACACGCCCACCAGCAGGTATTCGCTGATCTGCTTCAGGCTGCTGAGCGAGCGGCCATCGTTCACGAGCACGGGCACGCTTTCGGGGAAACCCAGCACCCAGGTGCAGGTGCCCAGCGCGTAGACGGCGACAACGGCTGGCACCCAGCGAACCCAGCCCGGCTCGTGGTCCAGCCGCCACGGCAATGCCGCCACACCCAGCAGTGCCAGCGCCACGAGAAGGCGGCCGGCCAGGAACAGGGCCACGGTCTTGGTCGAGCTGTTCGGCGTGACCAGATCGGGCATGCCCGGGAACGAGAGCGTGTGCGCCAGATCCAGCAGCAGGGCGCCGGCGCAGGCGATGCCGAGCACGTGAACACTGCGGGGCACTTCGAGCGCGCGCGCGTTCCACGCCACGGTGGCGATGGCGCCGCACACCAGCATCGAGGCGAATTCGAACAAGGTGTGCCATTGCGTGAACGTGAGGCCCGCATAACGCTCGGGAAGCGGTACCGGCCAGACCGCGAGCCACAACATCGGCAGGCAAGCCAATACCAGGAGCAGGCTCCGGCGCCGCAGCGCGCCCAGGGATCGGGCAGGGGTGCTCATCGCACGGAACGTGGCGCCCGGGTGGCGGGGATCGAGAGCGGGCGGGGCAACATGGCGCAAATCTTTCCGGGGCGCAGCGGTTCGCTGCCCGACGGGCGCCGATCAACCCGGGCCCGCGTTGGCTTGTCTTCGGCAGATGCCGCCGGCCCTTGAGGGCGTGCAGCTTCGGCCGGGAAACAATTCTGGTGCAGTGCGCCCGGCCCGGGCCCTGCACCGGCCCAGTCAGAGGAACGCCAGCCTGCGCGCCGTGCCGAAGTTCACGAGGTTCGGCAACACCGTGTCGAGCTGCGACTCGCTGGCGCCGAACCAGCCCAGCAGCGTGGCCGCGTACTGGTCGACCGCAGTGGTCGGTATCCAGCGGCCCTGCAGTTCCCAGCTGTCCACGCCCACGTCGTCGGCGCCGCCGAGCGCCAGCTCGGGGTAGCTGCCGTAGGTCAAGCCGCCCTTCACCGCACCGCCCATCACGAGGTGCTGGTTGCCCCAGGCGTGGTCGGTGCCGGTGCTGTTGTTGGTGGCGAAAGTGCGGCCGAAGTCGCTCTGCGTGAAGGTGGTCACTGCATCGCCCAGGCCGAGGTTCTTCAGCGCCGCGTAGAACGCGCCAAGCGCGTCGCCCACGCCCTTGAGCAGGCGCGCATGTTCGCCTTCGGTCGGGCTGCCGGTGACGGCCTGGTTGCCGTGGGTGTCGAAGCCCCCCATCGACGCGAAGAACAACTGTTTGTTGCCCTGCACCGTGGCGTTGTTTGCGACCAGCTTGGCGACCTGATAGAGCTGGTTGCCCAGGGGCGAGGTGATCTTGCCGGCCACGGTGATCGGCGCGAAGGCCGCATCGATCACGGCCGAGGCGCCGGCGCCGCCCGGCGTCACCTTGACGATGGCAGCGAGCCGCTCCGACATCGTGAACGCGTTGCGCTGCGCCTGCGTGTAGGCGTCGCCCAGGGTCACGTCTTGCGCCTGGGCGTAGAGCGCGTCGATGGCGGCCTTGCGCGCCGCATTCGGCGCCCAGCTGAGGTCGGCCGGCTGCAGGCCGTAGGCGCCGAAGGTGGCGCCGGGGCCGGGCAGCACCAGCGGTGTCTGCAAGCTCGAGAGGCCGAAGCGCGCGGTACCGGCGACCGAGATCACCGGGTTCACCGTGGCCAGCGCCTCGGCGGCACGCCCGCCCCAACCGGTGCGTGTGAGTGAATCGGTCGAGCCGGTTTCCCAGAGAGTCTGCTGGTCGGAGTGCGAGAACAGGCTGTCGGGCACGCTCGCCGAATTGGCGGTGGCGGCGCGGTACTGCGCCTTGGTGAGTGGCTGGTGCAGCGGGCCGACGTTGAAGACCGGCGCCAGCTTGCCGTCGGCCCACACCGGCGCGAGCGCTGCCAGCGACGGGTGCAG
>JBDTTU010000097.1:0-15765 GCA_039930465.1 Burkholderiales bacterium | reverse complement strand
CGCCAGCCGGTCATGCTGAAGTACTTCGAGAAGCTGTTGATCGAGACCACGTCGTCGCCATGGGCCAATGCGCTGTGGCCGAACCGTTCGTCGAAGCTCAGGCCGAGGTAGATCTCGTCGACCAGCGTGAAGCCGCCATGCGCCCGCACCGCGGCGACGATGCGGCCCATCTCCTGCGGGTCGATCGAGGTGCCGGTCGGGTTCGACGGCGAGGCCAGCAGCACACCCCGCGTGCGTTCCGACCAGGCCGCGCTCACGCTGGCGGCGCTGAGCTGGTAGCGGTCTTCTGCAGACGCTGGCAGCAGCACGGCCTTGCCCTCGGCCGCGGCCACGAAATGGCGGTTGCACGGGTAGCTCGGGTCGGGCAGAAGCACTTCATCGTCGCGGTCGACCAGCGCCAGGCAGGCCAACTGCAAGGCGGCCGATGCGCCGGCCGTGACGACGATGCGGCGCGGTGCAATGCTCAACCCGAAGCGTTCGGCATACCACTGGCTGATGCGCTCACGCAGCGCTGGCAGGCCGGTGGCGTCGGTGTATTGCGTGCGGCCGGCGCGCAGCGCACGTTCGGCGGCTTCCTGAACGAGCGGCGGCGCGGTGAAGTCGGGTTCGCCGATGTTCAGGAAGATCATCGGCGAGTCGCGGCACTCGGGGCTGCGCGCCAGCTCGACCGCGGCCTTGGCGCACTCCATCACGTAGAAGGGCTCGATGTGCTTGAGCCGCCGCGCCGTCTTCATGTTGACGTGGTTCAGCGCCGTGCCGCGCGCGCCGCCTCGACTTCGACCGTGCGCAGTTCGGCAGCGGTCTTGTCGAGCACGCCGTTCACGTACTTGTGGCCGTCGGTGCCACCGAAGCCCTTGGCGAGCTCGACCGCTTCGTTGATCGCCACCTTGTACGGGATCGAGATGCAGTGCTTGAGCTCGTACACGCCGATCATCAACACACCGTGTTCGATCGGCGAGAGCAGCGTGGTCTTGCGGTCGACGTGCTTCGAGAGCAGCGCGTCGATCTCGGCGGCCTCATTGATGCAGCCGTGCAGCAGCGCGTCGAAGTGCGCGGCGTCGCACTTGGCGAAGTCTTCCTGCTCGCGCATGTGGGCGTCGATCAGGCTCGCTGCACTGCCGGAAACCAGCCACTCGTACAGGCCTTGCAGCGCCACTTCGCGCGAGCGGCGGCGCGCCGACTTCGGCTTCGGGTGCTTCGGTGCGGGTTTGGCCTGCGGTTTGGCGGCGGCCGTGGCAGCCCTATCGAGCTCGGGGGTGTCGGTCACGAAAGGTCTTCCATCAGGTTCGCCATTTCGACAGCCACACGGGCGGCGTCGCGGCCTTTGTCTTCGGCCCGGGCCCAGGCCTGTGATTCGTTTTCGACGGTCAGGATCGCGTTGGCGATCGGCACTTCGCGGTCGAGTGAAATGCGGGTCACGGCGGCACCGCTTTCGTTGGCGACGAGCTCGAAGTGGTAGGTCTCGCCGCGGATGATGCAGCCAAGCGCGATCAGCGCGTCGAAATCGTCGCTCTCGGCCAGCGCCGACAGGGCCAGCGCAATTTCGAGCGCGCCCGGCACCGTGACGTGTTTGATGTGCTTCGTTTCGACGCCGAGCGTGTGCAGCTCGGCCAGGCACGAGAGGGCGAGCTTGTCGGTGATGTTGGCATTGAAGCGCGCCTGCACGATGCCGATGCGCAAGTCGCGGCCTTCGGTTCCGGCTTGCAGGCCGCCGCTCTTGAGCGCGCTCTTGTCAGCGTCTTGCATGGAGGCTCTCTTTCACTGTTCGGCGGCCATGAAGCCGGTGACTTCGAGGCCGTAGCCGGTCAGGCTGGGCATGCGTCGCGGGCTGCCGAGCAGCTTCATCTTCGTGATGCCGAGTTCGCGCAGAATCTGCGCGCCGATGCCGTAGGTGCGCAAGTCCATCTGCCTCGGCTGTTTGGCGGCATCGGTTCTGGCAGGCAGCACATGGGGCACCAGCGCCGCCACGTCTTCACCACAGTTCAGCAGCACCGCGGCGCTGCGGCCGTGGGCATGCAACACCGAAAGCGCCTTGGGCAGCGGCCAGGAGTGTTCGCACTCGGTGCCCACGTCGAGCAGGTCCATCACCGAGAGCGGCTCGTGCACGCGCACCAGCACTTCGTCGGCCGCGGTCCATTGGCCGCGCGTGAGGGCGATGTGCAGGCCGCCGTTGCGGTCGCGGAACGCGCTGCAGTCGAACTCGCCTTGGGCGGTGGTGAGCTTGCGGCCACCGGCGCGCTCGATCAGGCTTTCGTTGCGGCTGCGGTGTTCGATCAGGTCGGCGATGGTGCCGATCTTCAGGCCGTGTTCCTTGGCAAAGACGATCAGGTCGGGCAGGCGCGCCATCGTGCCGTCGTCTTTCATCACTTCGCAGATCACGGCTGCGGGCGACAAGCCCGCCATGCCGGCCAGGTCGCAGCCGGCTTCGGTGTGGCCGCCACGCATCAGCACGCCACCTTCCTGCGCACGCAGCGGGAAGATGTGGCCGGGTTGCACCAGGTCGCTCGCCTTGGCGTCGCGCGCCACCGCTGCTTGCACGGTGCGTGCACGGTCGGCGGCAGAGATGCCGGTTTCGACGCCGCTAGCGGCTTCGATCGACACCGTGAACGCGGTGCCGTGGCGGGTGCCGTTGCGCTGCGTCATCGAGGGCAGCTGCAACCGGTCGCAGCGTTCGGGCGTGAGCGTGAGGCAGATCAGGCCGCGCCCGAAACGCGCCATGAAGTTGATGGCTTCGGGCGTGACGTGGTCGGCAGCGATCAGCAGATCGCCTTCATTCTCGCGGTCTTCTTCGTCGACCAGGATGATCATGCGACCGGCGGCCAGCTCGGCCACCAGCTCGGGAATAGGGGAAATGGACATCATTGAATTGTAGGTTGGCGGGCCCAGGGCCCGGGCGCTCCAGAGGCAGCCCCGAACGTGTCAGCCGCGCGCCGCCGCCGCGGCGCTGAGCATGCGTTCGACGTAACGGGCGATCAGGTCGATCTCGAGGTTGACGCTCTGGCCCGCCGCCAGAGTGCCCAGCGTGGTGTTTTCAAGCGTGTGCGGGATCAGGTTGATGCTGAGTTCGCAGCCGGTCGCGGTGTCGGCCACGCGGTTCACCGTGAGGCTCACGCCGTTGACGGTGATCGAGCCCTTGTACGCGATGAACCGGGCCAGCTCCGCCGGCGTTTCGATGCGCAGTTCCCACGATTCGCCGACCCGTTCGAAGTGGCTCACGCGGCCGATGCCGTCGACGTGGCCGCTGACGATGTGACCACCGAGGCGGTCGTGTGCGCGCAGCGCTTTTTCGAGGTTCACGGCACCGGGCTCGGCCAGGCCCGCGGTCTTGTCCAGGCTCTCGGCCGAGATGTCGATCGTGAAGCTGTTGGCCGCGGCGTCGAACGTGGTGACGGTCATGCACGCGCCGTTGAGCGCGATGCTGTCGCCGAGTTGCACGTCGTCGAGGTAGCCCTCGGGCGTGCCGATCACGAGCTGTTTGCCGTGCGTGGCGTCAGCGCCGAGCGCATTGACATGGGTGACGCGGCCGAGGCCGGAAATGATGCCGGTGAACATCAGCGAATTGTCGCAGGGCGGGCGATGATGCGCAGGTCATCGCCAACCGGCGTGACGCTGACGAAGCGCAGCGCCAGGCCGTCTTCCAGCCTTGTCAACGGGCCGAAGGCCGCGAGTTCGCGGCCGCTGCCGACGAGCTTGGGGGCGATGTAGATCAGAAACTCGTCGACCAGGCCTTCGCGCACGAACGAGCCGTTGAGTTTGTGGCCGGCCTCGACATGCAACTCGTTGATGCCTTGCCGGCCCAGGTCGAGCAGCATCGCTGCGAGGTCGACCTTGCCCGATGGCCCGGGCACCAGCGTGATCTGCGCACCGCGCGCCAGCAGCGCGGCGCGGCGTTGTTCGTCGTGCTGGGCCGCGTAGATCTGCACGCTGCCAGGTGCATCGAGCATGCGCGCGTCGGGCGGTGTGTCGAGCCGGGAATCGACGATCACGCGCAGCGGCTGGCGTGCGGCTTCGACCAGTCTCACGTCGAGGCGCGGGTTGTCTTCGAGCACCGTGCCCACGCCGGTCAGCACGGCGCCGGCGCGCTTGCGAAACGCGTGGCCGTCGGTGCGCGCGGGCTCGCCGGTGATCCACTGGCTCACGCCGTTGTCGAGCGCGCTGCGGCCGTCGAGCGTGATCGCGGCTTTCAAACGCACCCAGGGCCGGCCGCGCTGCATGCGCGAGAAATATCCGATGTTGAGTTCGCGTGATTCGCTGGCGAGTTCGCCTTCGTCGACGTGGATGCCGGCCGCGCGCAGCCGCGCCGAGCCCTGGCCGGCGACCAGCGGGTTCGGGTCTTGTACGGCCATCACCACACGCGCGATGCCGGCTTCGATCAGCGCCTCGCAGCAGGGCGGCGTGCGGCCGTGGTGCGAGCAGGGTTCGAGCGTCACGAACGCAGTGGCACCACGCGCGCTTTCGCCACTTGCGAGCGCGTCGCGCAAGGCCATCACCTCGGCGTGCGGGCCGCCGGCCTGCTGGGTGTGGCCACGGCCGATCACACGGCCGTCGGCGGCGGTGATGACGCAGCCGACACGCGGGTTGGGGTCGGACAGCCCGATCGCGTGCTGCGCCAGCGCCAGCGCTTCGTGCATCGGTGAAGGGAAAGTGGCGGGCGGGTTCATGGTCGACTCAGTGGCCGGAATTATCGCGTCAGGGTTGGTGCAGCGCTGTCGCCAGATTGAGGAAGGCATTGCCGCTCGCGGCCGGGCAGGTCTCGCCGCCCTGGATCACGAGGAAGTTCTGGTTCGCGAGCGTGTGGTCGACGCTGCTGTAGGCGGCCGGGTGCTCTTCGTTGCGATCGACCGCGCCGCTGCCGTCGAGGTCGGCCGAATAGCGGCAGACCTTGCGCTCGCTGGCTGCGTTGCCGATCGCCCAGCCGATCGGCACGATCGTGCTGCGGCCCGACCAGCGGCCGTTCGGCAGCGGCATCACGACGCAGTGGTAAGCGACGAAGCGGTCGCCGCTCGCGGTTTGAACCGGGTCTGTGCTGCACTCCGCCGCGCCGGCGTAGACGCCGCCGGTGAGGGCGAGTGCCACGGTGAAAGCCGGTGGCGTGTCGTTGCCACGCGCTGCGTCGGGCGGCGAGTTTTGCGAAAAACGCACGCTGCCGCTCAACATCTGGGCGCTGATGCTGGCGCAGTTCGTCAGTTGCGCCAGGCCGAGGTTGCGAGTGGCGATGAGTGGGTCGATGCCGCTGCAACGGGCGCTCACGCGGCCGCTGGTGTTGTCGAACACGTAGGCGATCGTGCCGGCGGCCACGGGCTTGAACACGCTGCTGCCGTTGCCGAGATCGCGGGCGCTCAAGGGCACGCGCGACGAGCGGGCAGAAGCGCCGCGGGCATGTGCGCCAACGGGTGCGATGCCCAGTGCACCGGCGTAGGCCGGGTCGTGGGCCGCGATGACGGAGTTCAGCATGACCTGCTGCGTGTCACCCGCGCGGTTGAGCCAGCTCACCGTCACGGCGGCTGTCTTCGCAGCGAGCGCGCCGGCCGCGTCGATCTGGCGCGACACCGCGTAGCGTGTGGGAGTCAGGTAGCCCGCGCTCGTGTCGGCGTTGAATGACGCGCTCGTGATGCCAGCATACGAATGTGCCGCGCCCGAGGCTGCGAGCGCCGGGAAAGCACGCAGCGCTTCGATGTCTTCCTGGGCGATACGAACTGCCTCGGCGCGCTGACGTGCGGTGTCGGAGCCCAGGCGCAGGTGGGTCTGTAAGCGCGAGACGGCCAGCATGCCGAGCGAGAGCACGAGCAGCGCGATCAGCGCTTCGAGCAGGCCGATTCCGTGTTGTGTGCGGCGCGTGGGCAGGGTGATCGGGTTGTTCGTCATGGGGTGCTTTCAGAAGTCGCGCCAGCTGCCGTTCACCAGAGTGAAGGTGCCGGAACGGGTTTGCAGCCATTCGAGTGCTTGGCGGTCGTAGATGAAGTCGGGGCCGCCGTTGCCGCTGTAACCGGCTTCTGACACAGCCGCGCCGCGCAGCAGGGCGCCGGGCGCGACGGTGTCGTCCCATTGCAGGCTGGCAGCGTAAAGCAGGCCGTGGAAGCTGACCGCGCCACGCAGACGCACTGCACCAGTCACGACGAGCACGACCGGGTGCTCGGGCGAACCGAGCGTGACCGGCCCGTCGAGCGCCAGGTCGCCTTCGAGCCAGAGCAGGGCGTTGCCATCGACTTCGTTGATGGCGGCTTCGATCGTGGCGCCGCAGTCGCCGCTGCAGACGATGCGCTTCACCGTGGGTTGGTTCTTCCAGCGTTCCTTGTCGAGGCCGAACCACGACGCGAAGAAGCGGTCGGTGCTCGGGTCGGCCAGGCCAGCATCGTTCGAGAGCAACACGTTCGACAACGGTGCGCCAGCCGCGCCGCTCAGCCTTGCCTGGCTGGCCGCGATGCTGCCGCCGGCATGGACGGCGATGCCGGTGTCCGGGTCGGCGTTGTGGGCACCGAAGGCGGCGCCGCCAGCGTCGACGCTGCCCCGTGTGGTGAGCGCCGCCGCAGGGGGCGTGCGCAAGCCGGCGAGCAAGGCCACGCTCACTTCGACACGGGCGATGGCATCGGGCTTGTTCGTCGACCCCGCAAGGCACGCGCCGGCCAGGCGGGTGCAGCCGGTCGAGACCACGCGCACGCTGCCGGCCTTGTCGCCGGCCATGAATTGCAGGCTGAACGCGGGGAACGGGCCTTCACCCGAGGGCGCGCTCAACACGGGGGCGCTGCTGGCAGGGCAACTGCAGTTCCAGCCGGCGTCTGAGCGAACGCAGGTGGGCTGCAGTGGCGCGGCCGCCGAGCCGTTGTTCCAGGTGCGTGGCACGAATGTGGCACTCGCCTGGCTCAGGTAGCGGCTTCGAAACGAGGTGGCCGTGGCGTCGGCGACCGGCTCGCAGTCGGGCCCCAGCCGCTGCGGGTTCGACAGTTGCGCCAGCGCCCATTCGGCACCGGCTTCGGCGGCTTCGAACGCCTGCGTGGCACGGTACTGGTTGGCCGAGGCGTGTTGTTCGAACACGAGGTTTCGGTTCACGAACAGCGTGACCAGAACCATGGTGAAGAACAGCAGGGTGGTGACGATCAGCGCGGCGGCCCCGCGCTGCTGGCGCGTGCCGTTCGAGGGGGAGTGCAGGTGCTTCATGTCAGACAGGGCAAGCGCCGGTGAAAGAGTCGTTGCGAAGGCGCACCCGGCTGCGCACGCTGCGGGTCACGAGAACGTCTGTGGCCGAGCGGCCCGTGATCAACACGGCCAGGCTGCGAACTTCCTGGTGCGGCGGGCAGGTGGTGCTGCCGGCGGAGCAGGGTTTGCTGCAAGCGGCTTGCAGGTCGATGCGCTCGACGAGCGGTGTGACGCTGAAGGTGGTGACGTTCAGCGTGCCTGCGTCGGTCAATGCCTGCCAGCCGCCAGCGCCGAGCAGCATCTCGATCGTGCCGTTGCGCAGGCGAAAGCCGAACTCTTCGTTGCTGTCGACCGTGTTGTTCTCGGTGCTGTCGCGTGAGTAGCGAAAACTCGCCGCGTCGGATGCCGCGCTGCCCGGGGCGAGCGCGGCATAAGGGTTCGGCAGCGTCGCGCTGGTGTCGGCCGACCACACGCCCGAGGTGGCGCCGGCCCAGTAGCCAGCACGGCGCAAGTCGCGCGTGACGATGTCGGCGGCACTGCGCAGGTCTTGCATCAGGCGCGCTTCGAGCAGCAGGCTGCGGTTCTCGCGCACATGGCTCACAAGCAGCGTGCCCGCCAGTGCGGTGATGAACAGGCCGAGCGCCAGGCCGATCATCATTTCGACCAGCGAGAGGCCACGCTGGGCGCGGGCCAGGCGTGTAGTGGCGGCCATCACTGGTTCCAGCACTTGCGGTTCTGGGCGGCGGGGTTCGCGGCCGAGGCATCGGCGCCCGAAGCGTGCACCACGTTCGCGCCGGTCACGCGCAAGACCATGTTCCGGCACGCTGTGTCGCCGGCTTGTGCGCCAGTGGCGGCAGCGCGCACTTCGTACTCGTTGTCGTTGTCCGTGGTCAGCGCAATTGCGTAGTGACCGGCGGACGAGACATTGGCCACCCCGATCTGCGCCAGCGTGACGTAGCCGCTGCCGTTGGCGCGCCAGCGCGACTGCGCCAGTTGCACCTGCATCATCGTCACGAGCGCGTCGGTGCGCCGTGCTTTTTGCAGCTGACCCTGGAACGTGGGCACGGCCACGCTCGACAGCACGCCGGCCATTGAAAGCGCGATCAGGATCTCGATCAGCGTGAAGCCACGCGAAGCGCGGCGGGTGGTGATGTGGTCTTGCATGGTGTGTTCCTTCCCGGTTCAGCAGGCGCGGTAGCCCGGCATGGCGCCTTGCGGCGAGCAGGAGCGCACGCGCCCCATGACGTTGATGACGTGGTGCACGGCGCGGCCTTGTTGGCCGATGACGCGCAGCGTGCCGGTCGGCGTGCTGGTGCCGTGCAGCGGGTCGAACAGCACCGAGGCCACGTTTGTTTGCAGGCTCACGCGGTCGGCGGCCCCGAGCGCCACTGTCTTGATCTGGCGTGCGTCGCCGCTGCAGGTGGCCGGGCCGCTCGCATCGCAGGCACATTGCGCGGCGTTGCCGGTGTGAACGACATAACAACTGCCTTCGGTGTTGGCGTAGAAGCTCAAGCGCACCGGCAGATTGCGGGCCGCGGCCTCGCTGCGTGCGAACTGGATGTCGGTGGCCAGCAACGTGGCCGCGCCGTCGAGGCGGCGGCTGTCGATCAGGCCTTGCAGGTTCGGTGTGGCAGCCGCGGCAAGGATCGAGCCGATGCAGATCACGGCGCAGGCTTCCACCAGCGTGATGCCACGTTGGCGCCGGGTGAGTGGGTCGAAGTTTTTCATCTGTGCCTCGTGGTTGAAACGATGCACAGACTTTAGAAATTCGCGCGCTCTTGCGCGCCCCCACGTGGCGGGAACAGACGGCCCCTCTCGCGAGTGCGCCCTTGTCATACCCCCGTGCGGGGGAACCTCTTCAAATATCCCTGATCAACTGCCGGAATTCGTCCACGTCTTCAAAGCTGCGGTAGACCGAAGCGAAGCGCACATAGGCCACCTTGTCGATGCGCTTGAGCTCGCGCATCACCAACTCGCCGAGCTTGGTGGAAGGCACTTCCTTCGCGCCGCTGTTGAGCAGCTTGTCCTGGATGCGTTCCATCGCGGCGTCGATCTGCTCGACGCTGACCGGTCGCTTGCGCAGCGCAAGCAGCATCGAGGCGTGGATCTTCGACGCGTCGAACTCCGCGCGCGTGCCGTCTTTCTTGACGACCGCGGGCAGGGCGATCTCGGCGCGTTCGTAGGTGGTGAAGCGCTTGTCGCAACTCTGGCAGCGGCGGCGCCGGCGCACGACATCGCCCTCGTCGGAGTCGCGGGTCTCGACGACCTGGGTTTCTTCGTGGCTACAGAAAGGACACCGCATGGATGTTGGAGGCGAGAGCGGGGTCGCGCAGCGACCCCGCTCTCGCCGTTCACCTGTAGACCGGGAAGTCGCGCGTCAGTGCGGCGACCTTGGCGCGCACCGCAGCGGTGTTCGCTTCGTCTTTCGGCTTGTCGAGCACGTCGGCGATCAGGTGCGCGGTTTGGCGCGCCTGTTCTTCCTTGAAGCCGCGGGTCGTCATCGCTGGCGTGCCCAGGCGGATGCCGCTCGTGACCATCGGCTTCTGCGGATCGTTCGGAATGCCGTTCTTGTTGCAGGTCATGTGGGCCGCGTCCAGCAGGTTCTCGGCTTCCTTGCCGGTCAGGCCTTTCGGGCGCAGATCGACCAGCATCACATGCGACTCGGTGCGCCCGCTGACGATGCGCAGGCCGCGTTCGATCAGCGTGTCGGCGAGCACGACTGCGTTTTTCACCACCTGTTGCTGGTAGAGCTTGAACTCGGGCGCCAGCGCTTCCTTGAAGGCCACGGCCTTGGCGGCGATCACGTGCATCAGCGGCCCGCCCTGGATGCCGGGGAAGATCGCGCTGTTGATCTGCTTGGCCACGTGGTCTTTCATCAGGATCACGCCGCCACGCGGGCCGCGCAGGCTCTTGTGGGTGGTGGACGTGACCACATCGGCGAACGGCACCGGGTTCGGGTACACGCCGCCAGCGATCAGGCCGGCGTAGTGCGCCATGTCGACCATGAAAAAGGCCCCGATCGCCTTGGCGACCTTCGCGAAACGCTCGAAGTCGATGCGCAGGCTGTAGGCCGAGGCGCCAGCGATGATCAGCTTGGGCTTGTGCTCGTGGGCCAGACGCTCCATCGCGTCGTAGTCGATCTCTTCTGCGGCGGTCAGGCCGTAGCTCACCACCTTGAACCACTTGCCGCTCATGTTCAGCGGCATGCCGTGCGTGAGGTGGCCGCCCTCTGCCAGGCTCATGCCCATGATCGTATCGCCCGGCTGCAGCAGCCCGAAAAACACGCCCTGGTTGGCTTGCGAGCCGGAGTTGGGCTGAACGTTGGCGTGCTCGGCGCCGAACAGCTGTTTCAGGCGGTCGATGGCGAGCTGCTCGACCATGTCGACGAATTCGCAGCCACCGTAGTAGCGCTTGCCGGGGTAGCCCTCGGCGTACTTGTTGGTGAGCTGGCTGCCTTGCGCTGCCATCACGGCTGGCGAAGCGTAGTTCTCGGACGCGATCAGCTCGATGTGTTCTTCCTGGCGCTGGTTTTCGCGCTGGATGACAGACCAGAGATCGGGGTCGACGTTGGCGACGGTGGATTGAGCGCGGTCAAACATGGTCGGCAGTCCTCTTCAGATGAAGTCCCCGGGTTTCGGAACGCCAGTTCCGGAAGGTGTGCATTGCGCACACGACCACAGGGCTGCCCAGGCGAACGGCTGAACGGCCAACTTGCAAACGCAAGTGCCGGCCGCGCTTCCCGGTGGTAACCCACCTCAGGCCCGTGCAAAGCTGCCGGGCCGCATCGCCAGTCGCGCGGCCCCGCCAGTGTAATGGCAGGGGCGGCCGAATGCTCGGGCGAATCCGGCGCAACTCAGCGCAACAGCGCGAGTTGTTCCGGCTTGCGCGCTTCCTCCGGCTTGGCCGGGGCGATGGGTTCGAGCTTCGCGGCCGGTCCGTTCGCGTCGGCGACCGGAGCGGTCACGGAAATCAGCGGGCTGCGCGGGGGCACGGCCCTGCCGCTCGCCACCTGGCGCAGCGACTGCTGTTCGCGCAGCACCTTGCCGGCATATCCGCCGTCGTCGGCCAGGTTGGCGGCGCCCACGTAGAAACGCAGCCCGGCCTCGAGGCCGCCGGCGCGCGCGATGCACTCTTTGAGCACCTGCGCGCCCACACGCAGGTTCGTGATCGGGTCGAAGGCCGCGTGGTTACCGCCGAAGGCCTCGTACTTGTCGTTGTGCACCTTGGTCATGACCTGCATCAGGCCCTGGGCGCCGACCGCGCTCTGCGCGAACGGGTTGAAGCTCGACTCGATCGCCATGATGGCCAGGATCAGCGTCGGGTCGAGGCTCGCCTTCTCACCGACGCGCCAGGCTTCCTGCACCAGGCGGCTGATGGGTTCCGGAGCTACGCGGTAGCGGCGCGACAACCACTGCGCCACGGCCGCCTGTTGGCGGCTCAGGTCTTTCGGGTCAGAAGCGGTCGCGCGGGCGATGGCGCGGGGTTCTCTCAGTTCTGCGGCGAGCAGATCGGCCGGCTCGGCACGGGCTTCTTGGCGGGCCTGCAGCCAGCCGAGTACGCGAGTTTCGGCTTCGTGGCGCAGGTCGGCCTGTCCGGCCGCGAACAGCACCACGGCCGCGAGCATCAGCCCGATCAGGGCCAGCGTGTTGTGGCTGACTTCGAGCAGGCCATGGCCCACGTCGCGCAGGAACACCGAAACCGACTGGGCCGTTGCATCGCGGGCCTTGCGAGCCACTGATATCACTGGGCTCAATGCCTTCATATGGTTGTCTCTCATTCGTTCGCCACGTCGCTTGCGGTGGTGCGGGCCCGAACAAGCGGCCCGCTGGCAAGCGGCGGCGATAATCAAAGGCCGCTGCTTCCGGTACCCGCAAGGCGGGTGAAACGGGCATCGACCGGGTTGTCACTCGGCTTTCACGTGGCGGCACACACGATCTTGCCGAGGGGCGAAAGGCTGCGGGTTATCCCTCTAAGCCAAAGATGGGCGGAATCTAACAAGCCTCTTCATAACCAGTCAAGCCTATCAAACTTGTCTCTAATAACTATTTAGTATGAAATACAGAGACTTGCGGGACTTCATGACCGGGCTGGAGCAAATGGGCGAGCTCAAACGGGTCGCAGAGCCAGTGTCGGTGCGGCTGGAGATGACAGCGGTCAGTGACTTCGTGCTGCGCGCTTCCGGGCCAGCCCTTTGGTTCCAGAACCCCTCGGGTTACAAAATTTCGGCGTTGACAAACCTCTTCGGCACACCTCACCGAGTGGCCCTGGGCATGGGTGCCACCGAGGTGAACGAGCTGCGCGACGTGGGCCGCCTGCTCGCCAGCCTGAAAGAGCCCGAGCCGCCCAGAGGCCTCAAGGACGCCGGAAAGTTGTTACACATGGCTAAGGCGTTGTGGGACATGAAGCCGGCCACCGTGCGCCGCGCGCCCTGCCATGACGTGGTGATCAACGGGCCCGAGGTCGATCTCGGGACGCTGCCGGTCCAGACCTGCTGGCCCGAAGACGCTGGCCCCCTGATCACGTGGGGGCTCGTCATCACCCGCGGGCCGCAGGGTGGGCCGGCTGCGCGCCAGCGCCAGAACCTGGGCATCTACCGCCAGCAGGTGATCGGCCGCCGCCAGGTCATCACGCGTTGGCTGGCCCACCGCGGCGGTGCGCTCGACTTCCGCGACTTTGGCCTCGCCAAGCCCGGCAAGCCGTTCCCGATGGCGGTGGCGCTCGGTGCCGACCCGGCGACGATTCTCGGCGCCGTGACGCCGGTGCCCGACACCCTATCTGAATACCAGTTCGCCGGTTTGCTGCGTGGCAGCCGCACCGAGGTGGTCGACTCGGCGGCTGGTGATGCCGGCGTGATGCTGCAGGTGCCGGCCAGCGCCGAGATCGTGCTCGAAGGCCACATTCCGGTGGCGGCCAAAGGCTTCACGGGTGTCAGCGAACACGGCGTGAAGACGAAAGAGATCAACGGCTACCTGCACGCGCTCGAAGGCCCGTTCGGCGACCACACCGGCTATTACAACGAACAAGACTGGTTCCCGGTGCTCGAGATCAACCGCCTCACCCACCGCGAGCAGCCGATCTACCATTCCACCTACACCGGCAAACCGCCGGACGAGCCGGCCGTGCTGGGTGTGGCGCTGAACGAAGTCTTCGTACCGATCCTGCAGAAGCAGTTTCCTGAGATCGTCGACTTCTACCTGCCGCCCGAAGGCTGCAGCTACCGCATGGCGATCGTCAGCATCAGGAAGAGTTACCCCGGCCATGCCAAACGGCTGATGTTCGGCATCTGGAGCTTTTTGCGCCAGTTCATGTACACCAAGTTCATCGTCGTGACCGACGACGACGTGAACATCCGCGACTGGAAAGAAGTGATGTGGGCGATCACCACCCGCATGGACCCGGTGCGCGACACCACACTCGTCGAGAACACGCCGATCGACTACCTCGACTTCGCCTCGCCGGTCAGCGGCCTGGGCGGCAAGATGGGGCTCGACGCCACCAGCAAGTGGCCGGGCGAAACTGCGCGTGAATGGGGCCGGCCGATCCGCATGGACGCTGCCGTCGAGCAACGCGTGCAGGGCCTCTTGAACACGATCATGAAACCGGCGGCCTGACAAGAGGGCATGTGATGAGGCGGTTGCGGCTTGAAGCCTGGCGCCGCGTGGTCTAAGTTTGAAGAGCCTGCACGCAGGCAAAACCACTGGCGCAGTCACTGCGCTATAGGAGCCCCGGACCTCATTCCTCCGGATCTCCAAACGGTGGCGAAAGCCACCCGCCCCTTCGGACCGCAAGGCCGAAGGGGTTTGTCGTTCTGGGCCCCAGGGCGAGCCGTGCTGTGCCCACATCGGCGCCCGGCTTCAGTTCACGAAGGTGGTGTCTTTCGGGTCTTGGGGCGGGATCTTGATCGCCAGCGCCTTGAAACGGCCGCTGGTGGCTTCGGTGCCCGCGTGGTGCGTGCCGCGCGGAATGACGATCAGCATGCCGGGCCGGATCTCGCGCTTCTGGTCACCGAGCCAGGCCGTGCCGCTGCCTTCGACGATGTACTGGATCTCGTCCGTATTGCTGTGGAAGTGCTTGGCCACGTTGCCCATCTGCACCGCAATGGTGGCGTTCGGCGTGCTGACCAGGCCCTTGTTGCGCAGGTCGGGGCTGGGCGTGGCGTTCAGGTCGGCGTCTTTCAGCGCGGCGATGTCGATGATGATCGGCGTGAGCGCTGCCGCCGCGGGGGCCTGCGCCTGGGCGCTGGGCATCAGGCGTTGAGCGACGGGTGATACGGCAATGCCGGCCACGAAGGCCAGGCCGAGTGGCAGTGCGTGAACAAGGCGCATGAAAACCTCCAGTAAAAAAGCCGCGCTTGGGGGCGCGGCCGGGGACGATTGGCAGATGCAGGGTCTGCGGCTACTTCTTCTTCGCTGTTGTCTTCGCGGCAGGGGCAGTGCCGCCCTGCAAGCCTTCCGACATGCCGATCAGCACGCCGCTCACGAGTGCGGCATAACTGTCGAGCATGGCCTGCATCGTTTTCGCACTCGCGGCGCGGCCGTCGCGCAGCGCGGTCTGGGCTTGTGTCATCAGTTGCTCCACCGTCTGCGTGGCCTGGGCGCCGGTGCCGGTGCCCTTGATCTTCATCGCGCTCAGCACCTGTTCCCACGGGCCTTGCGCCGGGCCGGTCACGCCCTGCGCGGCCTTGGCGACGGTGGCGAAGAACATGTCTTCCATCTGCTCGATGTTGGCCATCGCGCCCCTGAGCTGCTTGTCTTGCAGGCCGGCGCCTTGCGCCACGAACTGCTGCAGTGCTTTGTGGTTGGCTTCGACGGCTTGCAGCAGTGCGCCGTCCATGCCGGCGAAGGCCTTGGCGAGCATCGCTTCCACGTCGACCGGGCTGGCCACGTTCTGTGCGGCGCCGGTGGAAGCCGCCTGAGTCACCGTCTTGAGCACCTTCTTGATGTTCTCCATCGTCAGCTCTCGGCCCTGCAGCGCTTTGAGCGTGGCCTCACTCACGCCCTTGCGCAACGCTTCGCCCTGCTTGACGCTCGCTTCCGAGAACATCTTGACGATGGCGTCCGTGTCGATCCCTGCTTTCATCATGGCTTGTACCTTGGAGTTGTTGTGGATGCCGTGCCGATCACTGCATGTGCTGGCCGCCGTTGATCGCGATGTTCGCGCCGGTCAGGAAAGCCGCTTCTTCCGAAGCGAGGTAGATCACGAGGCCGGCCACCTCTTCGGGCTTGCCGAGGCGCCCCACCGGAATCTGCGGCAGGATTTTCGTGTCGAGCACTTCCTTCGGGATCGCCGTGACCATCTTGGTGCCGATGTAGCCCGGCGAAATGGTGTTCACGGTCACGCCTTTCTTGGCCACCTCGAGCGCCAGCGCCTTGGTGAAGCCGTGCACGCCGGCCTTCGCAGCCGAGTAGTTGGTCTGGCCGAACGCGCCCTTCGAGCCATTCACCGAAGAGATGTTCAGAATTCGGCCCCAGCCGCGCTCGACCATGCCATCGGCCACCTGCTTGGTCATGTTGAACAGGCTGTCGAGGTTGGTGCGAATCACCGCGTCCCAGTTGACCTTGTCCATCTTCTTGAAGGTGGTGTCGCGCGTGATGCCGGCGTTGTTCACCAGCACGTCGACCGCGCCGGCCT
>JBDTTU010000096.1:0-15952 GCA_039930465.1 Burkholderiales bacterium | reverse complement strand
GGGCTCCACTTATCGACGCCAATTCGGTGTTCGGACAAGCGGAGCCACCTCTAACTTCAGCCTGAGAGCAGACACCGGGCCTGGCTGATACAGCTCGATAAGATGGCCTTCATTGTCTCTGATGAACGCGTAGCTGTCTTCGCTTCCATCGGGAACAACGCTGACCGGGTATGCTTGCTCGACGCCCTTGGCCTTCAACTCCTCAAGGGTGCCGCCAAGGTCCTCAACAAAGATCGCGAAGTGGTGGATGCCGCCGAAACTTAGATTTGATTCGGGCTCTTTCCGCTTCTCTTCCATTGGCTTGGAGTTCTCGATCTGGAAGAACTCAAGCCTGAGGTCGCCGCGTCCTATAAACGCCACTTTCGCGCCCGGAAAACTGAAATCGGTTAAATGCTTGAAACCGAGATGCTGGTCATACCAGGCGATGGAAGCGTCCAAGTCTCGCACGGTAAGGCCGACATGGTGAAAATGATTGAGGCGGTCTGACATTATGTGATCCTTTAAGGTGGGTTTTTTAAGCGTGATCGACGGATTAACCGGCAGGCTATCGAATTGGGAACAACGTAAGACTTCCTGAGCTTCTTATCTGTCCTATTTATCGACGTGCTCGCCTACCCAGTTCACGAGAATGTCGGCAATCTGCAGATTGTTCTTGTCCTGCATGAACATGTGGCTGTTGCCCTTGATGCCGACACCCGGAAGCGAGATGAAGGTCATGTCGCCGCCCGCAGCCTTGATCTGGTCCATCTGTTTGACGCAGGTCGCATCGGGATGCTTGCCGAGATAGTCGCCAACCATCACTAGAATCGGGACCTTTGCCAGCGTCTTCACCTGATCGTCGGTCAGGTTGGAAAAGCAGCCGGTTTCAAGCTGAATAATGCCCTTGATTCCGCCCTTGTTCTTCAGAACCGCCTGTGTTGGAAAGCCCGCCGACTGCGAATGGCCGACCAGAATGGCACCGCCAAGCTCTTGTGCGAGATCGGCAAAATTCTCGACTGTCGGGTTCTTTGTTTCCGGCGTGACCAGTTCAGCCAGCAAACTCGGCACCTGCGTTTCGAACATGTCCGGAATGACCTGCTTGTAGAACGCATCGACATGATCCAGCGGAAATTGCTGGTCGGGGTATGCCTCGCCCAACTTCAGCCCAAAGCGAAAGACCTTCCAGGCCATGTTCGAGGTGCCCACGTAGACGCGAGGCTGTTTAGAGGGCAGAAGATTTCCGTTACGGACCTGGTTGAAGATCGTTGCATTGAAGCCCGAGCGCGCGCGGCCCGACTGCTCGGCCATATAGGTCGGGAAACCCCGGCGAGTGAAATATTCGTACCAGCCCATGCGACCATCTGGTGTCGTCTCCCACTGTTTCGAGGACAGCAGGCCGCCGTGCATGAAGACGATTGGTGTATGGGACGGTTTCGGCGGCGTCTGGAATTGGACGTACATCTGATCGACCAAGACCTTTCCGGCCTCGAACGACTCCCCAAATACCGCCTTCATATCGCTCCAGCCAGCGCTCTCAGTCTCGACAGTTCTGCCGCCGACGAAGAAGCTTCCCTGGCTTTGAAGAACGAGCGGTTCCGCAGACGGCGTGATATCGGAGAGTGTCTGCGCCGAGGCGCTCACGAAGGTAAACATCAGGGTGGCGAAGACAGGGCTCCGCATCAAAGACAGCATATGCATGAATATCCTCTGTGTAACTCTGGTTGTGTTGTCTCAGCATGAGGATGCGACTAAGGCGGTGCGATATTGCACATCATCTACGGATGAAATATATTATTACCTAAGCCTAGTCTATTTAAAACTGGCGATATCCGCACAATCGTTGTGAGAAAACGCACCAATGGATCACTGGAATGAACTCCGCATGTTTCTTGCCGTCGCGGAAGGCGGCACGGTACGGGCGGCCGCGGAGACC
Source organism: Burkholderiales bacterium (assembly GCA_039930465.1). Taxonomy (GTDB): domain Bacteria; phylum Pseudomonadota; class Gammaproteobacteria; order Burkholderiales; family Burkholderiaceae_C; genus LMDS01. The sequence continues at coordinate 14,040 of JBDTTU010000096.1, read as the reverse complement.
CTTGACGTTAATCACGCCACGATCCTGCGTGGCATCGGGCGGCTGGAAGAGAAGCTCAACACCAAGCTCTTCGACAAGCTCCCATCGGGATACCGGCTGACGGACGCCGGGAGCGACATCGTGGAACTGGCTGGACAGATGTCGACGGCTTCGTCTCAGATCGAGGCGAAGATTTTCGGTCGCGACCAGAGCGTCTCGGGACCGCTGCGGTTCACACTCCCCGTTTCATTCGCAACCGACCTGTTGATGCCGACGCTTGCAAAGTTTAGGGCTGCCTATCCTGATATCGCGCTGGAAATCATCGGCTCGGGATCGGTGGTCAATCTCGGCAACCGGGAGGCTGATGTCGCCTTGCGCGTGATCGTCGGCGACGGAACGCCGCCAGAGACACTCTACGGCATGAAGCTTTGCGAGTTCTACACAGGTTTTTACATTCATCGAAACCTGATGACAGCCCGCTCGACCCCTGCAGCTTGGTTGCTGGGTCCCAACGAGGTGCCGCCGTCGGACTGGCAACCGGAAGGCGGGATAAGGATGACGACCACGCCGATCAGGTTTGCCGAGATGCGCTCGCAGTTCGAAGCCGCCCGCGCCGGCATGGGGATTACATCTCTGCCGTGCTTTCTGGGCGACGCCGATCCCTTGCTTGCCCGCGTGCCGGGAGGCTTGGTTACACGCGCAGGCGATATCTGGTTACTGACCCATGGCGACACGCGGAAAACAAAGCGCGTGCGGCTCCTTTGCGATCACACCCGTACCGCTATGCAGGGCTTCGCTGCAAGAATGGCGGGACGGATTGACGGATAGGAAATCCAAGCGCATGGGCGAGATTATTGCCCAAGTTTTGGGTATCACAAGCCTCCAGGCTGAGCCTGCGTGAGCACTGGTTCAGAACCAGTTGCCCGAAATCTGCCGACGTCCCCATTCTTGGTCGATGCTCGCTCGCCTTCCACTTGCGCGCAGTCGCTACGCTGATGTTGTAGGTCTTTGCCAGTCCGACCAAAGTGGATGACGATTCTTTGATCTCCGCTCGCGTACGCGGTGTGGTTTGGGCTTGGGCATGCACTTCGCTCATCTGGGTTGCTCCGCTATGAAGGACTCTATCAAGCCACGCATCACTTCCCTTGCCCGGAATAATGCCCAGCTACGTACGGGTACATGATCACACGGGACGCGACAAGTAATCCCTTGGCTGTCCGGCTTGAACTTCACTAATACGTCCGGTGTATAGCTGCTCGGGCGCCCCGCCAACGTATACGGGATTTTGATTGGTTGCGTGACAAACGACTCAACGCTGGGGTCTACACGCAGCAATGTCAAAAAATCACGTTCGAGCAAAGACTCGTACTCCTGCCTCTCCGCAATTCGGCCACGTACATAGTGAGTCCGCACACCAATGGTGCGCCCCACGTTAGAGCCGTCGATAGGCTTGTTTTTCGCAATTAGCATAAAATTTCATCTAGTTTCTCATTTAGTATGAGTTTTACCAAACCGCTCAAAAATCAGCAACCAGAATCACCACCGAAACACTCGCACCGGCAAACTCGTTTGCAAATGGGCCGTGCCATTGCTTTACCTTTCCCGCAAGCACGTTTCGGCTTTGCGCACCACTCGGCAACACTGCCACCAGCCGCCCACCTGGTCGGACCATTGCGCCCGCATGTTCGACGTGCGACAGCCATTGGCCACGGTCGAACGGCGGATTCATAACAGCTCGATCAAAGTGAAATTCCCCGACTCTCACGTTCAGAAAATCGGCGTTGTGGGTAACGTAACCCTTACCCTCAAGCACCTTGCTATGCAGGGCTGAGATCTCGAAACAGGTCGTTTGCTCCTTCGGCAAATGGTCAGCAAGGCCACCAGTGCCCGCGCTCGGCTCCATGATTGAATGCGTTTCTTCAATCCCTGCCAGCGCCACCGCATGCGCTGCCAGGCCTTCCGGCGTTGGGTAGAACTGGTGGCTCTTTTGGTCAGGGATGCAGCCGCTCGCCAGCACCATAGAGATCACGCCCGATGGGTCGTAATCGAAGGCAAACCATGGACGACCGGGGGCCTCTTGACGCACCCCCCTTCGAGCAGGTGCTCGCGCGCGATCCGAACTCGATGCGCGGGCTGGCTGGTGTGAGCCTCACGAACAGCATGAACGTCGCCTTCAGTTGGACGAACGACGAGGCGGCGTCAACGCAGCGCTCGAAGGAGGCGCTTGACCGGCTCGCGGCGATCGACAGCAGCGCCCACATGACGCTGTTGTCGCGCGCCAGCTTCAGCGTCAGCAACACTGACTGGCAGGGCCAGTTTGCGGCGTCGGAGGAGTTGGTGCGCAACTTCCCGAACGATCCGACCTCGTATCACCACCGCTGCTCTTCGCTGCTGCGCCTCGGCCACTTCGACGAGGCCATCGCGGCCTGTGACCGGGCGATCCGGATCAGCCCGCACGAGTCGCGCACGCCGATTTGGCAAGGCCTGGCGGGAATGAACGAATTCATGCGCGGCAACTACCGGGCTGCCGCCGAACGTGCGCGCGTTCCTGCAGCGGCGAACGCGAACGTGCCTGGTTTTGCGCTGCTTGTCGCCGTCGCTCTGGCGAACGATCGACGCCACGACGAGGCGAAGCTGGTCTTTGCTGATTTCAGGGCGCGCCACCCGACGTTCGACACGAAGAGTATGGCTTCCGCATGGCGAACGGCGAATGCGGATCCCAGGTTCGTCGCAGGTCACGCTCGCATCATCGCGACGGCGCGCGAACTCGGCCTGCCCTGAGGCACCACTAGAAACCGGTAGGGAACGTCGCTGTATAGCCACTCCGGCCATAGATCAGGCGCCACATTGCTGCCCGTCGCGAGCGGCGGTTCATGGCCGGGACTGCGAGTACGGCGCGGTACTCGAGAGTTGTCGTTCGCCATGGCGCCAGTGCGGCCGACCGCTTCCATGGAGCTTGGCCGGCTCGACTCGACCCTGAACCGACATCCGTAGCCCTGAATTCGCCGCCTCGAAGCGACCGGTCGCTGCACCGCGCAAGCTGCGTGCTCAGTACGCGCCCATGTAGTCCTTCTTGCCGATCGGGATGCCGTTGTGGCGCAGGATGGCGTATACCGTGGTGACGTGAAAGAAGAACTGCGGCAACCCATAGTGGGCCAGATAGGCTTGGCCGCTGAATTTCCTTTCCTTGGGCGTGCCAGGGCGCAGGACGATCTCGCGCTCGTCGCTGCCGTCGAACTGTGCGGCCTGCAGGCTGTCCAGGAATACCAGACTCTCCTCCAGCATGGCGGTCAGGTCGGCAAAGCTCTTCTCTTGCCCTTCACTGGCGGGGACCGCAACCCCCGCAAGACGGGCAGAAACGCCGCGCGCAAAGTCCGCCGCAATCTGAACCTGCTTCAGCAAGGCAAACATGTCGGGGAACAGCCGCGCTTGCAGGTACGCATCAGGCTCGATGGAGTGGGTGGAGGCATGTGCTTCAGCCTTTGCCAGCACGGCCTTCATCGCATTCAGCATTTGCTTGAAGACTGGAACCGATTGGATGTACATGTTTGAGCGCATGATTCTTGTCCTGAGGGTGGCGTGGAACAAAGCGCCGACGAAAACGGCGCGCGGGTTCGATTGTCAGGCTCGGCCACAGGAAAAAAAACGCCATGCGCGCGGCCGCCGCGCTGCGGGCTGCAAATCGAACGTTTCAGATGCTTGTTGGGTCTTGAAGGGCTGGCGGCGGTGAAGTACGCCTGAGCCGACAGGGGCGCCCGGCCTGGGACGACGTGCGGGCTCGTTGCCGGTCCTGATGCACAACGGCGTGCCACATCGAGCCAGCCGGTCCCAACGACACGGTCGAGCCGAACTGATCGACATCCGATTCGCGCGGTAGGTCTGCGGCTCGATCAGGCGACTTGGCGCTGCCGACCCAAGGCGGACCCAGAGCAACGGCGCAAGCGGACATCTGTCACATCGGCATTCAGTAGCCCAGCGCCATGCCGTCCTTGCGATGGTCGGACGCGCCCAGCAGCGTGCCTTTGTCCCAATCGATGACGATGGCCTGCGCGCCGCCAATCGGGCCGCTCGGTGGCGCGAACGAGAAGCCGCGGCCGCGCAGGGCCGCTCCAGCACTTTCCTGCAACGCAGTCTCGGCCTCCAGCACAGTCGTGCCCGGCAACGGGAACACGCGAGGCAGGTCGATCGCGCGCTGCAGGTCGAGCGCATGGTCGAACAGGCGCGAGAGGAAGTGGGCCTGGCCGGTGGCTTGGTAGTGCCCGCCCATCACGCCGAAGGTCATGGTCACGCGGCCCGCCTGGCTGACCATGCCCGGGATGATCGTGTGCAGCGGGCGCTTGCCCGGCGCCATCGCATTCGGGTGGCCTTCCACGCTGGAGAAGCATTCGCCGCGGTTGTGCAGCAGCACACCGGAGCGCGGCGCCATCAGTCCGCTGCCGTAGTGGTCAAACAGCGAGTTGATGAAGCTGACGGCGTTGCGGTGCCGGTCCACCACCGCGATGTAGACGGTGTCACGGTGCGGCCGGGTCTCGAACGCGGGCAGCTCGATGCCCGCGCGTGCGGGGTCGATGCGTGCGGCGAGCCGGTCGAGCGATTCGTCGGAGAGCAGGTCGGCCACCGACGCCGCGCCCGTAGCCGGATCGGCCAGCAGGGCGTCGCGCGCCGCATAGGCCAGGCGCGAGGCCTCGATCAGCAGGTGCAGGTTGCGCGGGTCGAGCGAGTCGCCCGCCAGCTCGAAGCGCGACAGGATGCCGAGGATGATCAGCACGATCACACCCTGGCCGTTGGGCGGGCACTCGTGGATGGTGCGCCCGCGGTAGGCGAGGCTCACCGGGGTGGCGTATTCGCCCCGCGCAGCGGCGAAGTCCTCGCGGGTATGGCAGCCGCCGTTTCGGCGCAGGTGGGCCACGATGTCCTCGGCGATCGGCCCTTCGTAGAAGACGCGCGCGCCCTCGCGTCCGATGGCTTCCAGGGTGTCGGCCAGCAGCGGCTGAGACTGGACCTCCCCCATGCCGGGCGCGCGACCGTCGGCATCAAGGAACGTGGCGCGAGCGCTTGCGTCCTGGCACAGCAGCGCTTGCTCGGCGGCCAAGTCGACGGCGACGCGGGGCGTGATCGCGTAACCGCTGCGCGCCATCTCGATGGCCGGCGCCAGAATGCGGCTCATCGGCAGCGTGCCGTGGTCGGCGACCAGGCGGCACCAGGCTTCCACCGCCCCGGGCACCGTCACCGACCAGGGTGAGTGCCGCGGGATGCCGCTCAGCCCCGCGGCGCGCAGCGCAGCCAGGCTGGCGCCCGCCGGCGCGCGGCCGGACCCGTTGTAGGCGCGGATGTCGGTCGAGCCGCGGGGCGACAGCAACGCGAAGCAGTCGCCGCCCACGCCGGTGGACCCGGCCTCGACCACGCACTGCACCGCGCAGGCCGCGACGGCGGCGTCGATGGCGCTGCCGCCATCCTTCAGCGTCTCGATCGCGGTCAGCGTGGCCGCCGGGTGCGAGGTCGCGGCCATGCCGTGGCGAGCCACCGCCATCGAGCGGCCAGGGAGTTCAAAGTTGCGCATGGAGCAGGTTCTCGTTTCGTCTGTGCCGGCGCTCAGTGGCCGACCTTCTGGATGAACAGGCGCAGTCGTTCGCTGCGCGGCTGTCGGAATAGTTCTTCGGAGTCGCCTTCCTCCTCGACGCGGCCTTCGTGAAGGAAGACGGTGCGGGTGGAAACGTGGCGCGCGAAACCCATCTCGTGCGTCACGACCAGCATGGTGCGGCCCTCTTCGGCCAACAGGCGCATCACACGCAGCACTTCGCCGGTGAGTTCGGGGTCGAGCGCCGAGGTCGGTTCATCGAACAGCAGCACCTCGGGGCGCATCGCCAGCGCGCGTGCGATCGCCACGCGCTGCTGCTGGCCGCCGGAGAGCACCGCCGGGTAGGCGTGTCGCTTGTCGGCCAGGCCGACCTTTTCCAGCAGAGACTCGGCTTCGGCCACGCACTCGGCACGCGAGCGCCGCTGCACGTGCACGGGTGCTTCGATGAGGTTGTCCAACACGGTCATGTGCGACCACAGATTGAAGCCCTGGAACACCATGGCCGCGCGCGTGCGGATGCGCGCCAGCATCGCGGTGTCGGTGACGGCGAGGCGGCCATCGCGCCGTGGCGCCAGCGGCACCGTCTCGCCGCAGACGCGCACCTGCCCGCTGTCCGGGATCTCAAGCAAGTTGACGCATCGCAGCAGCGTGGACTTGCCCGAGCCCGACGCGCCGAGCACGGCGACCACGTCGCCCTGGCGCGCGGTCAGCGACACGCCCTTCAGGACCTCGAGCGCGCCGAAGCGCTTCTTCAGGTCAACGACGGCCACGCGTTCGGGTGCGTTCGGGTTCGGCATGGGCTGCGTCGGTTCCATCAGTTGGCGCCGTGGCGCTCGGGGTTGAGTCGCCACTCAAGCATCTGCACCGCGCGCGTCAGCAGGAAGTTCAGGCTCAGGTAGATCAGGCCGGCGCAGGTGAACACCTCCACCGCGCGGTAGGTCTGCGCGATCAGCTTGCCCGCCAGCCCGGTGACCTCCATCAGGGTGATGACCGACGCCAGCGACGTCGCCTTGACCATCAGGATCAGCTCGTTGCCGTAGGCCGGCAGCGCCGCACGCAACGCCAGTGGCAGAACGATGCGGCGCAGGCGCAAGGTGGGCCCCATGCCGCAGGCCGCTGCGGCCTCGAGCGCGCCAGGCGGCACCGCGCCGATGCCACCGCGAATGATCTCGCTGCCGTAGGCGGCCGTGTTCGCTGCCAGTGCCAATACCGCGCACCAGTAGGGCGAACGCAGCACGCCCCACAGCCCCAGCTCTTGCAGGAAGGGCCGAAACTGACCCAACCCGTAGTAGACGAGGAAGATCTGGATCAGCAGCGGCGTGCCGCGCACGACGAAGACGTAGACGCGCGCCGTGCTCTCGAGCGCCGCCACGCCGCAGCCGCGCATCAGCGCAAGGACGAGCGCGCCGCACAAGCCCAGCACGACCGACGTGGCCGCGAGGTTCAGCGTCAACGGCAGCCCCGACAACAGCTGAACGAAGGTTTCGCGCAGGAAGGTGAAGTCCATCGTCAGGCGCGACGGTAGGGGCGCTGCGCGTGGGCCTCGGCGCGCACCAGCAGCAGGCCGGAGGCCGAGGTGATCACCAGGTACAGCAGCAGTGCAGCGGTGTAGAAGGCGAAGGGCAGGCGCGTCGACCCAGCGCCCACCTGCGCGGCGCGCAGCAGTTCCACCAGGCCGATCACCGAGACCAGCGCCGACTCCTTGATCACCAGCTGCCAGACGTTGCCGAGACCGGGCAACGCATGGCGCCAGGCTTGTGGCACGACGATGCGGCGCAGCATCAGCGCGCCGCTGAAGCCCATCGCGCGCGCAGCCTCGAGTTGCCCGCGCGGCACTGCCTGGAAGGCGCCGCGATAGACCTCGGCCTGGTAGGCGGCCGACACCACGCCCAGGGCCAACGCGCCGGTGGCAAAGGTCGGCATGCCGGCGAAGCCCTCGTGGCCGAACGCCCCGCTCAGGGCTGACAGGATGCTGCTGCCGCCGAAATAGAAGAGGTAGATTACGAGCAGGTCGGGCACACCGCGCAGCACCGTGGTGTAGGCGTCGGCCAGCATGCGGAGCCAGCGGGCGCCCGCGATGCGCGCGCAGGCCAGCGTCAGGCCGAGCACCGCCCCCAGCGCCATGCCGCAGGCGGCCACCGCCAGCGTCAGCCACGCGCCGCGCAGCAGAAACAGGCCCCAGCCATCGGGGGCGACGATCAGGAACCAGCCGTCCACTGCCGCGTGCGCCTGCTCAGCCGCGTGCCGCGTTCAGTTGAGCTTGACCTTGAGCCACTTCTCGGCGAGCTTGTCGACCGTGCCGTCGGCCTTGGCGGCCTTGATGGCTTCGTCGAACAGCGCCTTGAGCGCCTTGTCTTCCTTGCGCAGGCCCACCGCAATGCCCTGGCCGAAGACGCCGCCCACGAAAGTGGGGCCGGCCAGCTTGAAATCCTTGTACTCGGGCTTGAGCACCAGGGCGCCGAGCGAGCTCTTTTGCGCGATCACACCGTCGATGCGCCCGGCCTTCAGGTCCAGATCGTGCTGCTCAGTGGTCTTGTACTCGCGCACCTCGACCGTGTCCTTGAGGTATTTGTCCAGGAAGCGTTCGTTGGCGGTGGAACTCTGCGTGCCGATGGACTTGCCCTTGACTGCACCGATAAGCGGTGCAAGGGCCTTCGTCACCGCAGCCGGGTCGCCGTTCAGGTCGACCGTGCTGCCGCTGCCGGGCAGGCTGGCCAGCGGGCCCGACTTGGCCACCATGAAGGTGGCCGAGGTGGGTGCGTACGGATCGCTGAAGGCGATGACCTCCAGGCGCTTGGGCGTCACGATCATCGAGGCCATGATGGCGTCGAACTTCTTCGCCTGCAGCGAGGGGATCAGGCCGTCCCAGTCTTGCGCGACGATCTTGCACTGCAGCTTCATGCGCGCGCACAGGTCGCGTGCGAGATCGACTTCAAGGCCTTGCAACGTGCCGCCCGGGCCGGTGAAGTTCCACGGCTCGTAGGCCCCTTCGGTGGCGATGGTGATGGCCGTGGGCTTGTCTTGTGCCGCGACGACCGAGACCCCTAGCGCAAGCGCAAGGCCGACCCACAGATGCTTGAACCTCATGAACGACGCCCCTTCACGGGCAGCCCTGCCCGAATCGATTGGATCCAAAATTGGATACATAATCGTATCCAATACTTGTGGCCAACGCAACCCTGAACGACCGAAAGGCCTTCGATGACCAAGCCCGCGCCGCGCGCGGCGGCGCCCGCGGCGCCGTCGGTGAGGCAGAAGACCTATACAGAGCTGAAGCAGTTGATCCTCAGCGGCCGCCTCAGGCCAACGGAGCGCGTGGGCGAGAGCCGCCTGGCCGAGCAGTTGGGCGTCAGCCGCACGCCATTGCGCGAAGCGCTGATGAAGCTCGAGAAAGAAGGCTTGGTGGTCGGCGAGCGCAATGTGGGCTACACGGTGGTCGACGTCGACCTGGATGCGGTCAGCGACCTGCTCGTGGTCCGCGAGGTGCTCGATGCCAAGGCGGCAGAGATCGCTTGCCGCACCGCGACGGCGGCCGACCTTCAGGAGGTGCTCGACATCGTTGCCCAGATGGAGCGGCTGAACGCGCCCGGCGCGCCGGCGGTCAACGCCGCGCACCAGCTCGAGCTGGGCCTGCTGATTCACAAGGTGATCGCGCGAATCACGCGCAACGAGGCCTTGATTCGAGTGACCGACCAAATCTACGAGCAACTTCAGCTGGCGCTGCTGCTCGAGCTGGTGTGGATCGATCAGGAGAACCCGGGCCTGGCCGAGCACCGGGCGATCGCCGCCGCGCTGTTCGCGCGCGATCCGAAGGCCGCCGCGCGCGCCGCGCGGGCACACGTGCAAACCGGGCTGAAGAACATGAAGAAGGTGCAGGCGATCTTGCAGCGGCGTCGCGGCGCGGCCAACATCTACCCTCGATAGCAGCCGCCGAGCGAACGGCGCAGCACAGCCGCGACGAACACGCCATTCGAATGGCGCATGCGATTCAAGGCTGCATCGACGTGTGCAACAGGTTCGACGAGGGCTGTCTGCCTTCTGCTTGACCGGACGTCAGTGACGAGTGTCTTCTTTGCGTCACTTGTACGCCCGCCGGCTTCTGGCCGCGACTTCCTGTTCGGGGTCGACACCGACAGCAGCCATTCGACTCGGCGACGACTGAGTGGCCGGTCTTCGAGGAAGCGACCTCAACATCTCGACCCTCAGGGGACATTTGATCGGCAAGATTCGGCGCAGTGAAGCAGTCGCCCGACGTTGACGTCCTGGTCGCGGCACCAGGGCGGCCAGTTGTCGATTCGTTGCCGGCGCGGTGACAGGTCGTCGGACGGGATGGCCCGCAGTCAGACGCCCAGCACTTTCAACACCGAATCGGTCAGGCCTTCCAGACCACGGCCGGTGATGCCGGCCCTTCGGTCGGCGTGCGGCATTTCCTGATAGACGAAGTAGCCGGCGTCACGCGGTTCACTTACGCCGACATCGCGCGCACCGCCAAAACAGTCGTTTAGCAATTCCTGGTGGCCCAGCAAATAGGCGGCAAAGGTCTCGCAGCGGCGAGTGGAATAAGGGAGGTTTGCGCTGAAGGCAATCGTGGCAGCCTGGTTGATGGCGCGGCCTCCACCTGCAGGCTCCATCCGCACGCCCCGGCAACCCTGCACGATCAGCCGGGCTGGTCCGTGAAGCGCCAGATAGCGCAGCTGCAGCGTCAGCCAGGCGTGCAAGCTGGTCAACCGCCAGTGCGCAGTGATGCGCAGCGGCGTGTCGCGCTGTTGCATTACGCCAACCAGATTGTGCGGCTGCATCACCACGGCGCTGCCAGCCGGCAGATTCAGCACACCGATCTCGGCCAGCGCGTTGTGCGTGGCCGAGATCACGAACGTTTCTGGCGCATCGCAGCGGATGCGTGTCAGCGCCACCATGCCGGCCGACAAACTGGTCAGCGGAAATCGCCAGTTGAGCAGCCATTGCGTCGTCTTCTCGCCGACGACTGATGCGCTCTGCAAAAATACGGGGTGCACCAGCAGTTCCTGCACGGAGTCGATGGCAATAACTCGCGACACCGACGACGCACCGGTCTCCAACATCAGCTCGCCGTCGCTGTCCGGCAGCAGGCGCACCGGTGGGTGACGGGCGGCCAGTGGACCGAGTACAAAGTAGAAAAATGCCTTGATGGCGATGGGCGTGACGATGACGCCTGCCAGGACGAGCAGTGCCGTCGGCAAAGCCTCCTGTACTGGTCGCCACAACTTGCCGGCCCAGTTGACTCGCTCAAGCCTTCGCAAGTCTTCCATGCGCGCCCGCAGCGGCTGGAGCGCGTCATTGACGGCGCTTGGAGGCAGAGCCAACGGGGGCAGCGGCGTCAAAGCGCGGGCGCCGTTCACCAGAGCCAGCTGACGCCGGTAGTCGACATCGGCACGCTGGTTGTCGGTCAGCAGTTGCGCGCGCCGTTCGTTCAGAGCCTGGATCTGCTGGTACTCGGCCATGCCGGGTACGCGGCTCGAGACCCAGTGCTCTTGTTCCAGCGCATCGCGTTCCTGCCCGACCGCCTGCCATTGAGCGTACGAGCTGGCGTGGCGCTGACGCAGGCGTTCCAGCTCGACGCGCTGCGCCTCCGCCGACTGCGTCGCCAGCAGTCGCAGTTTGGCGTCCTGCAGCCAGTTGCGCTCACGCTGCAGAAGCCCGATAGCGCCGTCGATCTGCAAGGCCTGCAGTTGCGCGCGGGCGATGGATTGACCCGCAAAAATCGGCGTCAGGCCGGAAAATGGCTCGCGTTGCAGCCGCTTGTGCGCGATGTCGCTGTCCACCGCTGTGATGCGCTCTTCGAGCCTGGCCAGCGCCGCCGCCTGCAGCCCGGCGGCGCGCGCATTGACCTCCAGCGCCAGCTTCTGCAATGAAGCGTTGATGATTCGTTCTGCGTCGACGAGTCGCGCTGACTCGGCACGCATCGACTGCCAAGCCTGCCACTCAACCCAGCCGGTGCGACCCAGCAGCAGCACGGCGATGATCAACACCAACGACAACAGGTGGCGTAGTAGCCAGCGCAGAACGGTGATCAGCAGAACTTGCAGAACGACTCCTGACAACTCAGTCGAGGGCCGAGGGGCGGATACCCATGCGGTGCTTCGAGCATAGTGGGCGAGCGGCTGATCCGGCAGGCCCATCGCACTGTCGGTCCGGACACGCGCGTGGCCTTCGCCGGCTGACGTATCGTTCGCAGGCACCTTAACCGCCAAAAGGGGACGTCATGTCCAACGAGGGCTATCACGAGCCGATCGCCGAACGCAGTGGGCACGGCTGATCGCGACCGCCCTCGATAAGCGGCGCGCGACAGCCACAGAGGTTCCGCCATGACCAACCACGACACGGAGGCTGCGCCCGACACCGAGGGTCACAGCCGAACGGGTAGCGAACACATCGTCCAGGCGCTGGCCGCGGGGCGAAACAAGCGCGTGCGAAAGCTGATGCAGCGCATGCACCCTGCCAAGGTGGCGGCCCTTCTCGAGCGACTGGCACCGGAGCAGCGGCTGATGCTTTGGCAGCAGATTGACGCCTCGATGGAAGACCGGGTGCTGCCGCACCTGAGGCCCGCGCTACGCGCCCAACTTGCGGGTGACAGCAGCGACGATGCGGCCATCGATGCCATCGATGCCATCGACGCTGCCGCGCCGAACCAGCTGGATGACGTGCGCCAGTCCTTTGCACGCGGCAAGCTCAAGCGCGTGGGCAAGATCCTGCGTGGCACCCACCCAGCCAAGGTGGCCGGCCTGCTGGAGGCGCTGCCCCCGCGTGAGCGCAGCGCCGTGTGGAGCATGGTGGACGTCGAGCGCAGCGGCAAAGTGCTGAGCTTCCTGCACGAAGAGATCCGCAGCGCGCTGGCCAGCGAGCTGGAGCCCGATGACCTGATCGCAGCGGTGCAGCCGCTTGAGCTGGACGACCTGGTCGACCTGATCCAGGCGCTGCCACCCGAGGTGGCGGCGCCGTTGCTGAATGCCAGCACCGGCCGCCGCCGCCAACAGCTGGAGTCGATGCTGCGCTACCCGCAGGACGCGGCTGGCGGCCTGATGAACACCGACGTGATCGAAGTTCGGGCCGACGTTAAGGTCAGCACGGTGCTGCGCTACCTGCGGCAACTGGATACCCTGCCGCCTCAAACCGACGTCCTGATGGTCGTCGATCGCCAGGGCAGTTACCGCGGCGCCCTGCCGCTGAGCGCGCTTGTCACGTCGGGCCTCGATACGCGCGTGGCCGAGGTGATGCGCACTGATCTCGCCGGTATCCCCGTTGACACTCCGGGCAGCGACGTGGCGCGCTTGTTCCAGGACCTTGACCTGGTCTCGGCGCCGGTAGTCGACGCGGGCTCGCGGCTGGTGGGCAGGATCACGGTCGACGACGTCGTCGACCTGATCCGCGAGGACTCGGAGCGCGCGATGATGCAGATGGCCGGCCTCGACGACGAGGCCGACATCTTCGCGCCGGTGCTCGTCAGCTCGCGGCGGCGCGCGCTGTGGCTGGGCATCAACCTGCTGACGGCCTTTCTGGCGTCCTGGGTCATTGGCCGCTTTCAGGCCACGCTGTCTCAGTTGGTCGCACTGGCGGTGCTGATGCCCATCGTCGCCAGCATGGGGGGGATCGCGGGCAGTCAGACGCTGACGCTGGTGATCCGGGGCCTGGCGCTGGGGCAGGTGCAGAAGGGCAACTGGCGTGAGCTGATGAACCGGGAACTCGGCATCTCGGTCCTCAACGGCCTGTTGTGGTCGGGTGTCATCGCACTGCTGGCGGTGGCCTGGTTCGGCGACTGGGGTCTGGGCGGTGTGCTCGGCGTCGCGATCCTGATCAACCTGTTGTGCGCCGCAGTGGCGGGGCTGACGATCCCGCTGATGCTCGACCGCATGGGAATCGACTCCGCGCTGGCGGGCAGCGTGATCCTGACCACGGTGACCGACGTAATTGGCTTCTTTGCGTTTCTTGGGCTGGCGACCTGGTGGTTGTTGTGATGTGGCGCGAAGATGACTCGTTCAAGCGCATTCTTCAGTGCCGCTGAGACCACGATGGAGTGACCAGAACCCGCGATCGCGACGCGTCGAGGGGACTTTTTGAGCGCTCGACTTGAGCGCTCTGCAAGCAGCCGGTCGCCGGGACCCGGATCTGGCCCGGACTGCCAGTACCCAGCGTCGCCCGGAACCTGCAGTTGGCCATGTCGCCAGCTTGGCCGGCTGCTTCCGCTGGCCCTCGGTGGCTCGACTCGACCCGGAGACGACTTTCAAGGGCGAGGACTCAGCGCCGCACAGCCCCGCTTCGATGACTCGGCTTGCCCGGGCTGCGTAAACCTGCACGGAACCGGGTGAGTCGACACCGCCTGCTGCAGCCTCATGTCGCCCCGCTCGCCCGGGGGTTCAGAGCAGTGACTCGGGTACGAACAGCGAGATCAGCCACAGCCGCAGCCGCTCCCAGAGGTTGAACTCGGGGTCATCGTCCAGCGTCTCGGT
>JBDTTU010000095.1:0-16375 GCA_039930465.1 Burkholderiales bacterium | reverse complement strand
AGGTCGAGCATGCCGGTGGACTGGATGACGGACTCGGTGAGTTCGTCGTGAATGATGATGGGCAGCTTCAAGTCCACGGCGGGCTCCTCGACGCACGAAGTGGCGTCGTTGGCTTGCGATTCTAAGGAAGCGTGGCGGGACTAGAAAAAGCCGCCGAGCCCGGTGGTGACGGTGCCCTGGAACTGGAACAGCGGGCGCGACGTGGCCTGACTGCTGGTGTAGTCGATTGTGGCCTTGAAGTCGCCGCCGACGAACCAGCCGATCTTCAGCCCGCCGGGGCCGCTGGGCACCACCTGAAGCGTGTAGCGCGCGTTCCCCTGCAAGCCGACAGCGAACTCTGCAGGTGCGGCGACCTTCTTCAAGTCGAAGACCGGGTCCAGGCCCCACTTGAAGCCCTTGTCGAGCTCGCCATCGCTTTTCGCGGGGGGATGCACCGCGCCGATGATGGCGGCGCGGAACGGGAAGTTCGGCGGCAGCGGCTGAAGCAATTGCAGCAATTGCTGCTGGGCGCGCAGCGTTGGCTCCACCGGGTCGTTGCGCACCGGCACGGTGAGCAGAAGTGTCAGCAACTGCCCCTGCGCCGTGAGTGGTGGCATCCGCGCCGTGCCTGACGGAAAAAGCTGGATCGGGCTGAGCACTGGCAACACCGGCCGGCCGGGCGGCAGCCCGGGAAGGGTCAGCGGCGGGATCAGGCGCGGCGGCTGCAGGCCCGACGCCGAAGCCGTCGGGTTGGGTGCGAGGCGCAGCACCACCGGCAGTTGTTCGGTCTGGAACAGCCGGCCAATGGTCACCGGGCCGACGATGCCGTCAGCCGCCAGGGCATTGGCGCGCTGGAACTCAGCCACGCGGGCCTGCGTCTTCGCCCCGAAACGGCCGTCGACCACCAGCGGCTCGAGCCGGCGGATCTGGAAATTCAGCACGTCTTGCACCGAACGCACATCGGCGCCCTGGTCGCCATTTCTGAGGATTCTTGCCACGCGGTGCTCCTGCTGGTCGGACCCGGCCGATCCGCCGGGCGCATCGATTGAACGACGTTTTGGCCGCGCGCACATCCCCCCAACAACGCAGTTGCCGAGCGCTGCCAGCTCACGCGTTGCTGGTGGCCCGCACTTCCTCGATCGTGGTCACTCCGGCCAGCACCTTGTCGATGCCGTCGTGGCGCAGCGTGCGCATTCCGCTCGCCACCGCGCTGTGCTGCAGCGCTTCGGCGCGCGCGCCGGTCTGGATCAGGTGGCGCAGCTCGCGCGAGACGACCATCATCTCGTGCAGCCCGGCGCGGCCCTTGAAGCCGGTGTCGCTGCAGGTCTTGCAGCCGGGGCTCGAGTGCCACATCAGGCGGCCATCGCGGCTGTTGTTCTTGACCCAGCCCTGCAACACCGACTCACGGCTGACCGGTGCTTCTGCGCCGAACGCGTGCATGTAGTCGCCCAGCAGTTCGTCGACTTCTTCGGGCGTGGCGGGCCGGCTGCTGCGGCACTCGCTGCACAGCCGGCGCACCAAGCGCTGCGCCAGTACCGCGAGCAAAGAGTCGCCGAAGTTGAACGGGTCCAGGCCCATGTCGAGCAGGCGCGTCACGGTCTCGGGCGCGCTGTTGGTGTGCAGCGTGCTCATCACCAGGTGGCCGGTGAGCGAGGCTTCCACCGCCATGCCGGCGGTCTCGGCGTCGCGTATTTCACCGACCATGATCACGTCGGGGTCGGCGCGCAGGAAGGCGCGCAGCGCTTTCGCGAAGGTCCAGTCGATCTTCGGGTTGACCTGCACCTGGCGCAGCCCCGGCTGGGTGATTTCGACCGGGTCTTCGGCGGTCCAGATCTTGCGCTCGGGCACGTTGATGTGGCTGAGCGCCGAGTGCAGCGTGGTGGTCTTGCCCGAGCCCGTGGGGCCGACGCACAGCACCAGGCCGTAGGGCCGCTCGATCGCCTGCTTCAGCCAGGCGAGGTTGTTGGCCGCGAGGCCGAGCCGGTCGAGCGGCAGCGGTTTGGCGGAAGCCAATATCCGCATCACCACGTCTTCCAGGCCGTTGTTGGTCGGGATCGTGGCCACGCGCAGTTCGAGCTTGTGCTGGGCCGAGAACTTGGCGAAGTTGATCTTGCCGTCTTGCGGCTTGCGGCGCTCGGCAATGTCGAGGTCGCACATGATCTTCACCCGTGCGATCAATGCGCTGCGGTAGTTCGAGGGCAGCTCGAGGTAGGTGCGCATCTGCCCGTCCTTGCGGAAGCGCACGCGGATCTTCTCTCTGCCGGGGTAACTCTCGATGTGGATGTCAGAGGCGCCTTCGGTGTGCGCCTCGATGATCATGTTGTTGAGCAGGCGCACCAGCGAGTTGTCGGACTGCTCGATCGGCTTGTCGGCATCGAGGCTGCTGCGTTCCAGGCCTTCCTTTTCGAGCGACTCGACCAGCTTGTCGGTGTCGTTCAAGTCGAAGTTGATCGGCACCGAAGCGTCTTCGAAAGGGCGCGGCTCGGGGCTGATGGCGCCGATCTTCTCGTAGGCGGCGTACAGCACCGTTTCCAGCGAATGGCCGTGCGCCAGCACCGGCACCACCTTCATCTGGGCGCTGAATTCGATCTCTTCGGTGATGCTGCGGCGCCGCACCGGGTCGTCGAGCGCGATGATCAGGCGGCCGTCGCGCACCAGCAGCGGCACCACGGCGAGGCGCAGTGCCACGGCATAGGGCAGGGCGCGCAGCGCGTCGGCCTCGATGGGGAAGGTGTCGATGTCGACCAGCGGGTAGCCCATCTTGCGGGCCAGCGCCACCTGCAGGTCTTCGCGCGAAACCACGCGCATGCGCACCAGCAGCTCGCCCAGCGGCACGCCGCGGTCGAGCTTTTGCTGCGCCAGCGCTTCCTGCAACTGCGCGTTGCTGACGAGCCCGAGCGAGAGCAGCGCTTCGCCGATGCGCACCATCGGCATCCTGCTCTGGCGCTCGATGGCGTCGATGAGTTGTTCGGGCGACACGATCTGCTGCGCCACCAGGATGTCGCCGAGCTTTTGCTGGCGCAACTCGTGCTGTGCGTCCACCGCCTGGGCAATCTGCTGTTCGGTGGCGCTGTGCTGTTCGACCAGGACTTCGCCAATGCGCGGGCCGACCTCGAAGCCTGTGAAAGCACTGCGTGGAATGAACTGGCGCGTGACGCTGCCGTCTTCAGCCGGGCCGGGCGGGAACAGGAAAAGGCCTGCGCTGCTCTCGACGTGGCCCATGGTCTCGCCGCTCAGTTCGCCGCCCGCCGCGAGCGTGACCCGAAAGCTCGAATGCACCCGGTGCGCCAGCAGGCCCGCATGCGGGTCGTCGACCCTGGGGGTGGTCGGCTTGATCGGTGTCGTCAGAACGATGGCGCGGAACTGCTCGAAACGCAGCGGCAGCGTGGTGCGGGCCGGCGGCACCTGCACATGGGCCACCTGCTCGTCGGGCACGAAGAAAGTGAGCCGGCCTTTGGTGCGGGTGTTGTTCAGGCCGACGATCTCGCAAGGCAGCGGGTCGGTCTGCGGTGTGGCCGAGGGGTAGCTCGCATAGGGCGGCATCGGCCAGCAGAACGCTTCGCGGCTGGCCTTTTCAGGCAGGTCAACGCGTGCTGGGGGAGCTGGTGCCAGCGCCTCGGGCGCCAGATTCCATTCGAGCGGGCTCAACATGTCTGCCATCGCAGAATTCCTTCCGCGGGGCCGCGCGACCCGTCGGAAGACGCCCGTCAGCCAGCCCCGTTTTCACGCTGGCATCGTGCCGCCTGCACGGGCCCATCGATGCGCGGAAAAGCAGGGTGGCGGCCGCCCAGTTCCTTCGCGTCGCTTCAGCCCTTCATGTGCAGCGGCAGGAAGGTCACGATCTGCGGGAAGGTGTAGAGCAGCACCACCATGCCGGCCATCAGCAGGAAGAAGGGCAACGCGGCGCGCGCGATGGTGACGATGCTGCGCTGGGTCATGCCCTGCATCACGAACAGGTTGAAGCCGACCGGCGGCGTGACCTGCGCCATCTCGACCACGATCACGATGAAGATGCCGAACCAGAGTGGGTCGATGCCGGCCTTCTGCACCGTGGGTTGAATCACGCCCATGGTCAGCACCACCATCGAGATGCCGTCCAGAAAGCAGCCCAGCACGACGTAGAACGCGGTCAGCGCCATGATCAGCTGGAACTGGCTCAGGCCGAGCGTGGCGATCCACTCCGCCAGGTGCCGCGGCAGGCCGATGTAGCCCATGCTCAGCGTGAGGAACGCAGCACCCGCCAGGATCAGCGCGATCATGCAGTAGAGGCGTGTGCCGCCGAGCAGCGATTCCTTGAACGTGCGCCAGCTCAGCGAGCCCTGCAGCGCCGAGAGAATCAGCGAGCCCACCACGCCCAGGGCCGCCGCTTCGGTCGCGGTGGCGATGCCGGAATATATGGAGCCGAGCACCGCCGCGATCAGCACGATCACCGGAATGAGGTTGCGCGACTCGTGGAGCTTTTCGCGCAGGCTCATCACTGCATCGCGCGGCGGAATCTGGCCGGGGTTGAGCAGCGACCAGCCGGCGATGTAGAGCGAGAAGATCAGCGCCAGCAGAAAGCCGGGGATCACCCCGCCGATGAAGAGCTGCGAGATCGACACATCGGCCGTCACGCCATAGACGATCATGATGATGCTGGGCGGGATCAACAGGCCCAGCGTGCCCGAGCCGGCCAGCGAGCCGATCGACATGATCTCGGGGTAACCGCGGCGCGCGAGCTCGGGCAGGCTCATCTTGCCGATGGTGGCGCAGGTCGCAGCGCTCGAACCCGACACCGCCGCGAAGATCGCACACCCGACCACGTTCACGTGCAGCAGCCGCCCGGGCAGCGCCTGCATCCAGGGCGCCAGGCCCTTGAACATGTCTTGCGACAAGCGGGTGCGGAACAGGATCTCGCCCATCCAGATGAAGAGTGGCAGCGCGGTCAGCGTCCAGCTCGAGGACGAGCCCCAGATCGTGACGGCCATTGCGTCACCGGCCGGGCGCGAGCTGAAGAGCTGCATGCCGATCCAGGCCACGCCTGAAAGCGTGAGGCCGATCCAGACGCCACTGCCGAGGATCAAAAACAGCGAGGAGATCAGCAGCGCGGTGATGGCGAAATCACTCATCTCTTGTCATTCATTGTGCGAAGCCTCTTCGGAACTGCGCACGACCCGCTTGCCGCGCAGTTCGAGCACGAGTTCGTCAACGAAGGCGATGGCCAGGATCAGCGTGCCCAGCGCCATCGACAACTGCGGCAGCCACAGCGGGGTGGCGTCGTTGGCGGTGGAGATGTCGTGGAAGGTGTACGACTGCCACGCCAGCTTGCTGCTGTAATAGGCCGACAGCGTGGCCAGTGCCGTGGCCGCGAACAGCGACCAGAGCTCGAAGCCGCGTTTCCAGCCGCCCTTGAGCGAGCCGATCAGCAGCGTGACGCGGATGTGCTCGCCGCGCTGAAGAGTGTGGGCCAGCGCCAGGAATCCGGCGGCGGCCATCATGTAGCCAGCATAGGCGTCGACGCCGGGCAGGTTGAAGTGGAGCTGCCGGCCGAGGATGGAGAGCATCACCATCACCAGCAGCAACACCATGAACAGCGCCGCCAGCGCGGCGGCGCCGTCGTAGAGCGCGTCGAGACACCGGCGCACGCCGGACACGGCGGGCGCCGTTGCCATCACATCTTCCGGTAGGCGTCGACCACGGCCTGGCCTTCGGGGCCGGCCTTTTCGAGCCATTCTTTCAGCATGGTGTCGCCGACCTTCTTCATGTCGCCGACGAGCTGCGCGCTCGGCGCCACGATCGTCATGCCGTTCTTCTTCAGCAGGTCGATGTACTCGGTGTTCTTGGTCTTCGACAAGGCCCAGCCGCGCGTCTCGGCATCGGCACCGGCCCTCAGCAGCGCGGCCTGCGTCGGCTTGTCGAGCGCGTCGAACGCGGCCTTGTTCACCAGCACGCCGTTCTTCGGCAGCCAGGCCTGCGTGTCGGTCCAGTACTTGATGTACTCGTAGGTCTTGGTGTCGTAGCCGGTCGAACCCGACGACATGTAGCTCTCGATCACGCCGGTGGCCATGGCCTGCGAGAGTTCTGCGGCTTGCACCGTGACCGGTTGTGCGCCGACGAGTTCGGCGATGCGTGAGGTGGCCGGGCTGTACGCGCGCCACTTCAGGCCCTTCAGGTCGGCGGCAGCGGTGATCGGCTTCTTCGCGTAAATGCCCTGGGGCGGCCACGGCACGGCGTACAGCAGCATCATTCCCTGCTCGGCGAGCTTCTTGTCGAGCGCCGGCTTCTGCGCCTTGTAGAGCTTGGCCGAAGCGTCGTAGCTGTCGGCCAGGAAGGGCAGGCCATCGACACCGAAGATCTGCCATTCGTTCTGGTAGTTGGCCATCAGGATCTCGCCCATCTGCGCCTGCCCGCCTTGCACGGCACGCTTGATCTCGGGGGCCTTGAACAGCGAGGCGTTCGCGTGCACCGTGATCTTCAGCTTGCCGGCGGTGGCCTTGTCGACGTCGGCGGCGAACTGCACCAGGTTTTCGGTGTGGAAGTTGGTGGCCGGGTAGGCGGCCGGCAGGTCCCACTTGGTCTGGGCCGAGGCGCTGGCCGCGAGGCCCGCGAGGGCCAGTGCGGCCGCGATGGAAACGAGGCGACGATTCAGGTTCATGGGCTCTCCAGAGTCAACGTTTGTGATGGGTCGGCAAAAGCATAGAGCGTGCCGCGCGGCCGGGCATCGGTTGTTCCACGGGGGCTTGCAGTCTAGAAAAGATATCTGTAAATTGTCAATAAGATTTCAACGTTTTGACAAATTGAAGGGCACAGGCACCGTGGCGAGCACAGCAAAGACGAAGAAGAAGGCACCCGCGCGAGGCATCGTGTCGTCGTCGCACCTGGTGTCGCCGCGCAGCGTCGAGCTGTCGGAATTCGAGTTCGGCCTGATCGTGGCGTGGAACGCCTTCTCGCGCTGGGCCATGCGTTGCATGGCCGCCGCCGGCTGCCCCGACCTCACGATCACCGATGTGCTGGTGCTGCATCACATCAACCACCGCGCGCGCAACAAGAAGCTGGCCGACATCTGTTTCGTGCTGAACTACGAAGACACCCACGTGGTGGCGTACTCGCTGAAGAAGCTGCTCGCTGCCGGCCTGGCGCAGGGCGAGAAGACCGGCAAGGAAGTGTTCTACAGCCCCACGCCGGCCGGTGAAGCGGCGGTGCATAAGTACCGCGAGGTGCGCGAGACTTGTCTGATGGACAACCTCGACGCCGAGCGAAACCCCGACATCGGCGAGATGGCGCGGCTGCTGCGCACGATGTCGGGCTTGTACGACCAGGCTGCGCGTGCGGCGACCTCGTTGTGAAGTCGCTCGGCGTGTTGATGCTCGACACGCGCTTTCCCCGCCTGCCGGGCGACATCGGCAACCCGGCGACCTTCGATTTCCCGGTGCGCTACAAGACGGTCCGTAGCGCTTCGCCGCAGCGTGTGGTGCGCGAACGTGACCCCGCCTTGTTGCAACCCTTCATCGACGCCGGCCGTGCGCTGGTCGCCGAAGGCGCGAGCGCCATCACCACGAGCTGCGGCTTCCTTGTGCTGTTCCAGCACGAACTGCAGGCCGCGCTGCCGGTGCCGGTGTGGTCGTCGAGCCTGCTGCTGCTGGGCGACCATCCGCACTCGGGGATCGTGACTGTGGAGGCGGCGTCGCTGGGCGCTGATCACTTGCTTGCGGCAGGTGCCGATGCAAAAACACCGCTCGAAGGCCTCGCCGCGGGCTGCGCATTCCAGAACACGCTGCTGAACGACCTGCCAACGCTCGACAGCAATGACGCTCTCCTGCAAGTCGTCGGCGCCGCGCGGCGCCTGCTCGCCCGCCACCCCGCGCTCACCGACATCGTGCTCGAATGCACCAACATGCCACCCTATGCCGATGCGGTGCGCCGCGCCACCGGCGTGCGGGTGCACGACATCACCACCTTGATCGGCGCGCGTTTCCCGGCGCTGCCGCACTGAAAGCTCCGCATGAATTCCACCCAAGACAAACGCTGGCAGTTCTGGATCGACCGCGGCGGCACCTTCACCGATCTGGTCGGCAAGCGGCCGGACGGTTCGCTCGTCACGCACAAGCTGCTGAGCGAAAACCCCGAGCAGTATCACGACGCGGCGGTGGCCGGCATTCGCCATCTGCTCGAGCTGAAAGCCGGCGAGCCGATCACGCCCGAGCAGGTCGAGTGCGTGAAGATGGGCACCACGGTCGCGACCAACGCATTGCTAGAACGCAAGGGCGAACCGACGCTGCTGGTCACGACCCAAGGCTTTCGCGACGCGCTGCGCATCGGCTACCAGGAACGGCCGCGCATCTTCGATCGCCACATCGTGCTGCCCGAGCTTCTGTACACCCGCGTGATCGAGGCGGTCGAGCGTGTCGGTGCGCATGGCGACGTGGTGCAGCCGCTCGACGAGCCGCACCTGCGCGAGCGCCTCTGGGCCGCGTTCGACGCCGGCCTGCGCAGCGTGGCCATCGTTTTCATGCACGGCTACCGCTACCCGGCACACGAGCTTGCGGCGCAGCGGCTGGCGAAAGAAGCCGGCTTCACGCAGATCAGCGTGTCGCACCAGGTGAGCCCGCTGATGAAGCTCGTGGGGCGCGGTGACACGACCGTCGTCGATGCTTACCTGTCACCGATTCTGCGGCGCTACGTGGAGCAGGTGGCCGGCGAGATGCCGGGTGTGAAAATCTTCTTCATGCAGTCCTCGGGCGGGCTGGCCGACGCCCATGCGTTCCAGGGCAAGGACGCGATCCTTTCGGGGCCGGCCGGCGGCATCGTCGGCATGGTGCGCACCGCGCAGCTCGCGAAGGACGATCTGGGTGCCGAGAAGGTGATCGGTTTCGACATGGGCGGCACGTCGACAGACGTGAGCCACTTCGCTGGCGAGTTCGAGCGCGCGTTCGAAACCCAGGTGGCGGGCGTGCGCATGCGTGCGCCGATGATGAGCATCCACACGGTGGCGGCCGGCGGCGGTTCAGTCCTCTCGTTCGACGGCTCGCGCTTTCGTGCCGGGCCGCAGAGCGCGGGCGCGAACCCCGGGCCGGCGTGTTACCGCCGCGGCGGGCCGTTGGCGGTGACCGATGCCAATGTGATGGTCGGAAAGATCCAGCCGGCGCATTTTCCGAAGGTGTTCGGGCCTCACGCCAACGAGCTGCTCGACCACGCGGTGGTGGTGCAGAAGTTCACGGCGATGGCGGCCGAGATCGAGCTTGCGACCGGCGTGAAACGTTCGCCCGAAGAAGTGGCCGAAGGGTTCATCGACATCGCCGTGGGTGCGATGGCCAATGCGATCAAGAAGATCTCTGTCGCACGCGGCTACGACGTGACACGCTACACGTTGCAAAGTTTCGGCGGCGCGGGTGGTCAGCATGCCTGCCGCGTGGCCGATGCGCTCGGCATGAACCGCGTGTTCGCGCACCCGCTCGGTGGCGTGCTCTCGGCCTACGGCATGGGCCTGGCCGACCAGAGCGTGATGCGTGAAGCGGCGATCGAGCAGCCGCTGGCGACGGCGCTCGAAGTGGTCACACAGCGTGTTGATGCGCTGGCCGCTGAAGCGAGCGAAGAGCTGGCGCGGCAAGGCGTGAGCGGCGGCCGCTTGCGCGTGCATCGGCGTGTGCACGTGCGCTATGAAGGCACCGATTCCGCACTCGTCGTGCCCTTCGGCAACGTGGCCGAGATCCAGGCCGCGTTCGAAGCGGCCTACCGCCAGCGTTTCGCATTCCTGATGGCCGAGCGCCGCCTGATCGTGGAAGCCGTGTCGGTCGAGGCCGTGGCCGAAGGCGACGCACCCACCGAAGCCCGGCACCCGCTCGGTGCTGCCGAACCCGCGCCGGCCGCCGACTCCGTGCGCCTGTTCAGCGGCGGCCGCTGGTGGAACGCCGCGCTCGTGGTGCGCGAGAGCACACGCCCCGGCCACGTGATCGACGGCCCGGCGATCATCGCCGAGAAGAACGCGACGACGATCGTCGAGCCCGGCTGGCAAGCGCGTGTGACTGCCCTCGACCACCTGGTGCTCGACCGCGTGCAGCCGCGCGAGGCGCGCCGTGCAATCGGCACCACGGTCGACCCGGTGATGCTCGAAGTCTTCAACAACCTCTTCATGAACATCGCCGAGCAGATGGGGCTGCAACTGCAGAACACCGCTTATTCGGTCAACATCAAGGAGCGCCTCGATTTTTCGTGCGCGCTGTTCGACGCCAGCGGCAACCTGATCGCCAACGCGCCGCACATGCCGGTGCACCTGGGCTCGATGAGCGAATCGATCAAGACCGTGGTCGCGCGCAACGCCGGGGCCATGCGGCCAGGCGACGTGTACGTGCTGAACGACCCCTACCATGGCGGCACGCACCTGCCCGACGTGACGGTGGTGACGCCGGTCTGGAACGCCGCGAACGACGCGGTGCTGTTCTACGTCGGCTCACGCGGCCACCATGCCGACATCGGCGGCGTGACGCCGGGGTCGATGCCGCCGTTCTCGACCCGCATCGAAGAAGAGGGCGTGCAGATCGACAACGTGAAGTTGGTCGACCGCGGCATCCTGCAGGAGCACGAGATGCTCGCGCTGCTCGCCAGCGGTGAATACCCGTCGCGCAACCCGCAGCAGAACCTGGCTGACCTGAAAGCGCAGATCGCCGCCAACCAGAAAGGCGTGCAGGAACTCGGCCGAATGGTCGATCAGTTCGGCCTCGACGTGGTGCAGGCCTACATGGGCCATGTGCAAGACAACGCCGAAGAATCGGTGCGGCGCGTGATCACGAAGCTCAAAGACGGCGCGTTCACCTTGCCGCTCGACAACGGCGCGCAGATCAAGGTGGCGATCCGCGTGAACGCCGCGGCGCGCACGGCGCAGATCGATTTCACCGGCACCTCGGCGCAGCTCGCCAACAACTTCAACGCACCCACCGCGGTGTGCATGGCCGCGGTGTTGTACGTGTTCCGAACCCTCGTGAACGACGACATTCCGCTCAACGCGGGGTGTCTGAAGCCGCTCGAGGTGATCATCCCCGACGGCTCGATGCTGAACCCGCACCCACCGGCGTCGGTGGTGGCGGGCAACGTCGAAACCTCGACCTGCATCACCAACGCGCTCTACGGCGCGCTCGGTGCGATGGCGGCCGGGCAATGCACGATGAACAACTTCACCTTCGGCAACGAGCAACACCAGTACTACGAGACCATTTCAGGCGGCAGCGGCGCTGGCCCCGATTTCGATGGCACCTCGGTCGTGCAGACCCACATGACCAACTCGCGCCTCACCGACCCCGAGGTGCTGGAATTCCGTTTCCCGGTGCGGCTCGACAGTTATGCGATTCGTGCCGGTTCGGGCGGTACCGGGCTGCACAAGGGCGGCGACGGCGGCGTGCGCCGTGTGCGTTTTCTGGAGCCGATGACCGCGTCGATCCTGTCCAACGGACGCCACGCCGGTGCCTTCGGCCTGGCCGGTGGTGCAGCCGGCTTGTCCGGCATCAACCGGGTCGAGCGTGCCGACGGCCGGCGTGAGCCGCTCGACCACATCGGCTCGGTCGAGATGCGGCCGGGCGATGTGTTCGTGATTGAAACACCGGGGGGCGGAGGTTACGGGCAAGCCCCTGGCATCGAAAAGACCACCGCAGAGCTGTAAGAATAGGCCCAGTGCCCCGACACATGCAGGTCGCCGATCGACGTGCTGAATCCGGTCGACAAGCACCCGCTCAACCCACCCTACCTTCATTGACAGGAGAACCACCATGAACCAACGCCTCATCGTTTCCAGCGCCCTCGCTTCCGTGCTCGCGATGGGCATGCTCGGTGCCGCGCAAGCCCAAGACAACGCCAAGGAAAAGTGCTACGGCATCGCCAAGGCTGGTGCCAACGACTGTGCCAACTTGTCGGGTTCGCATTCGTGCGCTGGCCAATCGAAGAACGCGATGGGGGCCGACGAGTGGAACTACGTCGCCAAGGGCACCTGCGCCAAGATGGGCGGCAAGAGCGCCGAAGAAGCCAAGATGGCGATGAAGAAGTGATCTGACTTGGCCGGCCAGACCGCCATGGCCGGTGCAGGCATCGGCCTGCGCCAGCCGCATTACGCCGAACTGTTCGGCGCACCGCCGCCGCTCGGTTTTGTTGAAGTTCACTCCGAGAACTTCTTCGCCGACGGCGGCGCTGCGTTGGCGGTGCTGCAGCAGGCCCGTGAGCTGTACCCGGTGAGCCTGCACGGCGTGGGCCTGGCGCTTGGCTCGGCCGCGGGGCTCGACCCCTGGCACCTCGACCGGCTGGCCCGGCTCGCCGAACGCGTCGAGCCGGTGCGGGTCTCTGACCATTCCTGTTTTGCACGCGCCGCGTTGCTGCCGGGCCAGGCGGTCGTGCACGCCAACGACCTGCTGCCGATCGCGTTCACCGACGAGGCGCTGGCCATCATGGTCGGCAACGTGAGCCGGGTGCAGGAGCGCCTGCGCCGGCCGATGCTGGTCGAGAACCTGTCGGCCTATGTGTCCTTCGCCGACGAGTCGATGAGCGAGCCCGAGTTTTTTGCGCGGCTCTGCCGCAGCGCCGGTTGCGGCATGCTGCTCGACGTGAACAACCTGATGGTCAACGCCCTCAACGCAGGCGAAAAAGACCCGCTCGCTGCCTGCTGTGCCTTCGTCGATGCGCTGCCGCTAGGCATCGTCGGCGAGATTCACCTGGCCGGCTACCAGCAGACCGAAGACATCGTCATCGACGACCATGGCAGCCGCGTGCGGCCAGAGGTGTGGCGCGTCTACGCCCATGCGCTGAAACGTTTTGGCGCGGTGCCCACGCTGGTCGAATGGGACACCGCCCTGCCTGAGTTCAGCGTGCTGCTGGGTGAAGCTGCGCAGGCCAGCGCCCTGATGGGCGAGGCCGCTGCCGCATGAGGCAAGCTCACCAATCACACGAAGCGCAGCGCCAGCGGGCGCTGCTGGCGGCGATCGCGGGGCAGGCCGAGCCGCTGTCTGTTCGCGAACCGCAGCCACGCGCCGAGCGCGGCCTGGAGGCTTACCGCGCCAACGCCGAAGCGCTTGCCGAACGTGCACTGAGCGCGGTGTTCGGCACCGTGCAACCGATGGTCGGCGAAGAGAACTTCCAGCATCTGGCCTGCGAGTTCTGGCGCGCCCACCCGCCGTTGCGGGGCGACGCGGGCGAGTGGGGTGACCTTTTCCCCGAATGGCTGGAAGCGCATTCAGCGATGGCCCTTTGGCCCTGGCTGGGCGACTGCGCGCGGCTCGATCTGGCGCTGCACCACAACGAACGTGCGGCCGATGCAGGTTTCGACGCGGCGTCGCTCGCGCTGCTCGAATCCACCGACCCGGCGCTGTTGTCGATCCAGCTGATGCCCGGTACGGCCGTGTTGCGCTCGCGCTGGCCCATCGCCATGATTCATGCCGCGCACCGTGCCGACGAAACCCACAGCGAAGCTGCTTTCGCCAGCGTGCGTGCCGCGCTCGACGCAGAGCGCGGCGAACAGGTGCTGGTGGTGCGGCGCGGCTGGCAGGCTGTGGTGCATGCGTTGGGCCAGGCCGAGGCCGCATGGACCGAACGCCTGCTCGCCGGTGCGAACCTGGCGGCCGCACTCGACGCCGCCGGTGCGAGTTTCGACTTCGCCGCCTGGCTCGGAACGGCCGTGCGCGAGCAGTGGGTGAAAGGAGTTGCCGCGCGCCACGACTGAAGCGCAGCACCTCAACCAGAGACCATCGGCATGACACCTCATACCCGGCTCGCTCGCCTGTGGGCCTTCATCGAACACCGTGCTGCATCGCTCACGTGGCTGCAACCGGCCGCACAACTTGCAGCGCGCTGGTATGTCGCTTCGGTCTTCTTTCGTTCGGGCCTGACCAAGCTGCGCGACTGGGACACCACGCTCGCCCTGTTCACCGACGAATACCACGTGCCCTTGCTGAACCCGACCGTGGCCGCCTGGCTCGGCACAGGCGCCGAGCTGGCGCTGCCGGTGTTGCTGGTATTCGGCCTGTTCGGCCGCTTCGCCGCGCTTGGCCTGTCGGTGCTGAACGTGGTGGCGGTGCTCAGCCTGATGGACGTTCCCGACGCTGCGCTGATGGGCCACCTGTTCTGGGGCTGCCTGCTGCTCGCGCTGCTGCTCTGGGGCCCGGGCCGCTGGTCGGCCGACCGGTTCATGATCCCCTGGCTGCGCGCACGGGTGTTCGGCCACCATGTCGGCCACCCTGCGCCGCACGTCGTTCCTGGTGGAACCGTACGCCGTTGAGGCGGCTGCGGGCAGGGGTGGGGCACCTGCGGGCCCTTGTTCGAGCTGAAGCAGAATCGCTTCATGAAGTGGTTCATCAGACTGTGCTTGGCCTGCGCCTGCAGCGCCGCGCAAGCCGAGACGCCGCTGCCTTTCGGCGCGCCCGGTGCCGCGCCCCTCGCGCCCTGGCATGTGGCGGGCCTGCCGCACCAACGCAAGGCGTTCACGACATTCAACGTTGTCGACCTCGAAGGCCGGCGAGCGCTGCGCATCGCGGCCGACAACTCCTACGGCAACCTCGTGTACCCGCTGCAACCCGCACGTGCCGTGGCGCGCCTGGGCTGGTTTTGGCGCGCCGACGAACTGATCGACGATGACGACCTGCGCACCAAGGCCGGCGACGATGCCGCGCTGAAGGTCTGTGTGTTCTTCGACCTGGCGCTCGACAAGGTGCCGTTCGTCGAGCGCCAGCTGCTGCGCGTGGCGCGCAGCCAGTCGAGCGAACCCCTGCCGGCCGCGACCGTGTGTTACGTGTGGGACGCACACCTGCCCGTGGGCACCGCCATTCCCAATGCCTTCACGAAACGCGTGCGCTACAAGGTGCTCGAGAGCGGGCCGGCGCGCCTGCACCAGTGGACGTCAGAGCGCCGCGACGTAGCGGCCGACTTCGTCGAACTTTTCGGAGACGAAAGCAAGGAAGTGCCGCTGGTGACCGGCGTGGCCGTGGGCGCCGACGCTGACAACACGCATGGTCACAGCCTGGCGCACGTGGCCGACGTGGTGCTCGAACCTTGACGAAGACGTGCGATCTTCAGTCGCGCCGCTTGAAGTCGATCTCGAACGGCCCTGGCACGCGCCCGTCGGTGTCTCGCGGCAGCACCTCGGTGCGCTCGATCGCGCGCAGCACCGCGTCGTCCCACGACTTCACGCCGCTGCTCTTCACGAGGCGTTTGGCCGTGATGGTGCCATCGGGCGCCAGGCGCACTTCGACGGTGGCGATGGGGTTGCCGTCGATCACGTCGGTGAACACGATGTTGGGCTTGATGCGCGCCATGATGCGGCCGGCGTAGCTCGCCGAAGGTCCGCTGCTGCGCGCGGCCGTGCCGGTGGCCGTGGCCCCGCCGGTGGCGCCGGCTTGGCCCAGCATGCGCTGCAGGTTGGCTTCGCGCGCCTCGGCGAGCTTTTCGGCGTCGGCGCGGGCCTTGTCGGCCTGCTGTTTTTTCTTCAGCAGTTCGGCGCGCTGCTGGGCGCGTTCGTCTTCTTCGCGGGCGGCCTTCTCGCGTTTGGCCTTCTCACGCTCGGCCTTGTCGCGTTCGGTCTGTTCCAACTTCGCTTTCTCACGCTTGGCCTGTTCGATCGCGATCTGCGGGTCGGGCGCCGGCTCGCGCACCGGTGGCGCTTTGGCGACTGGCTCGGGGCGTTTCGGCTCCGGCGGCGCGGGCGCGGGCGGTGGCGTGACCGCGCGGGGTGCTTCGAACTGCGGCACGGCCGACCACAACTCGGCTTCCACGCCTTCGGGTTCGTGGCTGCGCCAGTTCACGCCGAAGGCGAGTGCCACGATCAGCAGCGCGTGCGCCAGCAGCGCCAGGCCCAGACCGGCGCCCATGCCGCGCGGCTGGCGCGGCATGAAGGGGTCGCGGTTGAGGACGGCGTTCATGCTGCTGCGCGCTTCAATTGCCGGTGTTCTTCACCGACAGGCCGACCCGCTGCACGCCGGCGCGCTGCAGGGTGTCCATCAGCTTCACGACGGCTTCGTACTTCACGTTGCGATCGGCCGAGATCACGACCGGCGTGTTCGCGTCGCCGCCCTGCTTTTCGCGCACCGTGGCGGCGATGTTGCGCAGCGGTATCGCGCCGCCGTCTTTGCCGTCGACGCGCAATCGCACCGTCTCGTCGGTGCCGACCACGACCTCGACCACGTGTTCGGGCCGCTGTTTGCTCTTGCCCACGCTGGGCAGGTCGACCACGCCGGTGGTGATGAGCGGCGCGGTCACCATGAAGATGATCAGCAGCACCAGCATCACGTCGATGAAGGGCACCATGTTGATCTCGTTGATGGTGCGGCGGCGCGAGCCGCCACCGCGGTGGCTGACGGCAGGCATGTCAGTGTGCCGCCGCCGGCGCGCCGACGTTGCGCTGCAGGATGTTCGAGAACTCTTCGATGAAGGTCTCGAGCTGGATCGCGATGCG
>JBDTTU010000094.1:0-16419 GCA_039930465.1 Burkholderiales bacterium | reverse complement strand
GGCCTGCTCGAATACACGCTGCCCCAGACCATCTCGATGAAGCGCCTGGCCTGAACCGCTGGGCAAAGGACGCGGCGTTGGCGACGAGCAGTTCCTCCGAGGTCTAAGAACGACTGTGCATGAAGCAGCCAGTGCCTTCGGCGGAAGTTGCCTGTCAACGACATGTACCGACGCTAATGCCGCTGCGCGTAGCTGCCAGGTGAGCTCAGGTCGGCACCAGTCAATATTTTCGAGGGGCATCGACGGCTGCGCGGCGCCCCGCGCATTTGATACCCCATAGGTCTGTGGTCAGACGAAACGCCCTTGCCGCTACGGCCGCGCAAGACGAAGAAATGCCCGCCTTTCAAGAGTGCTCAAGTTCTTGCAGAAGACCTGACTCCTCCGGCCATCGCCCGCAGTTTGCGGGTGTCTAAGTTAACTTTTATTCTTTTATAGAAAGCCTTTTATGCGTTCAAGAACTTTCCGTCTAGGCGCTGTCGCTCTTGCTTTGTGCAGTGCTGTCGTTGCGCAGGCGCAGACAAACTCGACCTTGCACGCGCAGGTCGTACCCATCGTCAGCGGCATGTACCCCTCGCTCGAGGCGCTCTACAAGGACCTGCACGCCAATCCCGAGCTCGCCTTCCAGGAGGTGCAGACCGCCGCGAAGATGGCTGGCGAGATGCGCAAGCTCGGCTTCGAGGTGACCGAGAAGATCGGCGGCACGGGCGTGGTCGCGATCTACAAGAACGGCGTGGGGCCCACGGTGCTGGTGCGCACCGAACTGGATGCGCTGCCGATGGAAGAAAAAACCGGACTGCCCTATGCGAGCAAGGCCAAAGCGCAGTCCAACGGGCGCGAGACGTTTGTTGCCCACAGTTGCGGCCACGACATCCACATGGCGAGTTGGGTCGGCACCGCGCGCACGCTGCTCGCCATGAAGGATCAGTGGAAGGGCACGCTGATGTTCGTGGCGCAACCGGCCGAGGAAACCGCCTCAGGCGCCAAGGCAATGATCAACGATGGCCTGTTCACGCGCTTTCCGAAGCCGGACTTTGCCTTTGCGCTTCACGCCTCGCCGGCGCCTTACGGCACTATCGGCTACCGCGCCGGGGCGATCACCTCCAATCAGGACTCACTGGAAATTACCTTCAAGGGCCGGGGTGGTCACGGTTCGACACCGGACAAGACGATCGACCCGATCGCGATTGCCGCACGCTTCATCACAGACGTGCAGACCGTTGTCAGCCGAGAGAAGGACCCTTCCGAGTTCGGCGTGGTCACCGTGGGCTCAATCCAGGGTGGCACAGTCGGCAACATCATTCCCGATACGGTGGTGTTGCGTGGAACCATCCGCTCCTACAAGCCCGAGGTGCGCGAGAAGCTGCTGGCCGGTGTGCGACGCACGGCCAACGCATCCGCGATGATGGGCGGCGCGCCCGAGCCGGTCGTCTCACTGGTTTCCGCCGGCGCGGCGGTGGTGAACGACGAGGCCGTGGTTAGCCGTACCGTCGCGGCGCTCAAGCGCAGCTTTGGCGACCGGCAGTTGGTGCACTTGCAGCCGAACCCGGCCAGCGAAGATTTTTCGGAGTTCCTCAACGCGGGCGTGCCCGGCATGTTTTTCTCGATCGGCGGACTATCGCCCGACGATGTCTTGGCGTCGATGAAGCCGGGCGGCAAGCCACTGCCCGTCAATCACTCGCCCTTGTTCGCACCGGTGCCCGAACCATCGATCAAGACCGGTGTCGAGGCCATGACCGTGGCCGTTCTTACCGCGATGGCGCCAAAATAATGGCGCTTCATGTCCAACTCGTGGTCTACGGCACCTCAGAAGACCTCGTGCTTTGCACATAGTGCATCTCGGAGTCGCCCGCCTTGTCGGTGCGCTTGGTTGAATTGAGTGCTCCGGTGATCGGGGCGTGCAGATTCGCGCGAGCTTGTCCGCCGAGTTATCCGCCCGGGGAACGACCAGACGCAGCGGTTTCGTCGGTCAGTCGGCCTGGGCGCATGCAGCGGCGGCGAGCAAGGACAAGCCTGCGGTGGCGAGGGCGCAGCGGGAAAAGTCTCTGCGGTGCATGGCTCTCATGGGTCGGCTTCGTTTGTGTTGAAGCTGACCTGATTCGAACAGTGCGATGCAGCATTCTGTGAAACCCTCGGGCCCGACTGCAAGGCCGGGTCGGCCAAGCGCGATGGCCGGTGCGGTCATGGCGTCGGGATCGAGGTTGCCAATATCCTGACCCCACCCCAAAAATCAAAGGAGACTTGTCATGCCACTTTCTGAACTCGACGAAGAACTGGCCAGCCATCGCCTGTTTGCCGACGAGGCGCACTGCCGGGAAGTGTTTGCCCGGCTTCGCGCCGAGGATCCGGTCCATTTGGCCCATGCCAAGGGATACCCACCGTTCTGGGTCGTGACCAAGCAGGCCGACGTTGCGGAGGTCGAACGCCAGAACGACAAGTTCCTCAACGCGCCGATGATCTTCCTGCACGAGGTGGAGGAATGGGCCCAGCGCCTGAAGGACACCAAGGGCACTGGGATGTACGTGCGTACGCTGGTCCACATGGACGGCACGGATCACCGCGCCATGCGCGGCCTGACCCAAGCCTGGTTCATGCCGCGAAACGTCAAGCAACTCGACGAGATGGTGCGCACACGCGCCACCGAGGTGGTGGACATGATGCTCGAGACCGAGCGCTGCGACTTCGCGCAGACGATCGCGCCCTGGTATCCCCTGCGCGTGATCATGACGCTGCTGGGCATGCCCGAGGAGAGGCACGCCGACCTGCTGAATCTCACGCAGAAACTGCTGGCGCCGCAGGACGACTCGGCCAAGGCGGACTCGATGACCCGAGCCATCGCCAAGAGGGAGGTGTTCACTGCCTTCCTGGGCCACATGAATGCCCTGATCGACGCACGCAGGGCCAAGCCGGAAGAGGACCTGGCCACGCTGCTGGTCAACGCGCAGGTCGATGGCAAGCCGCTCGCCCCGTTGGATTTGCTGGGCTACTTCCTGGTCATTTCCACGGCCGGCCATGACACCACCGCATCGGCCCTGTCGGGTGGCCTGCTGGCGCTGCTGCAGCATCCCGAACAACTGGAACGGCTGCGTCGCGAGCCTGAACTGATGGCGCCGGCCGTCGAGGAAATCCTGCGATGGACTTGCCCCGTGCGCCATTTCATTCGCACGGCAAACGAAGACTATGTGCTGCGCGGCAAGCAGATCAAGAAGGGCGACCAACTGATGATGTGCTACCCGTCGGCCTGCTTCGACGAAGAGATTTTTCCCGATGGGCACCTGTTCCGCATCGACCGCACGCCCAACCGGCATCTCGCCTTCGGTTTCGGCGTCCACGCCTGCCTGGGCCAGCATCTGTCCCGCTTGGAGCTCAAGGCCTTCCTGACCGAACTCCTCAAGCGCGTCGACAAGATCGAAATCGACGGCCCAGTCGTGATGGTCGCGAGCAACCAGGTCTCCGGCCCGAAGCACCTGCCTCTGCGCTACGGAGCACTGGCCACGGCCTGATGACCGCGCCGCTGGACTTCGTGACAAGGTAACCATCCCCCGGCAAAGCCGGGGGCATTCGGGATGTGAGCCGCTCAAAGCGGCTGGAAGGGGTCGCTGACGCGGCCCCTCATTTCGTGGGCCACCTGTCGGTGGCAGCTTATCCAGACAGGGCGAGTTGCTCCAGCCTCTCGTCCTCCTTCTTCTGGTTGAGCCCGACCCCCTGCGACACCGCGTACTCCGGCGGCACCGACAGCAGAAAAGTCAAACTTCTACTGCCTCCCCGGCAGAGCCCGGGGGCCCCTTTGTAGCTTGAATAAAATCAACAGAATTTCGAAAATAGAGTGAATCTTCGATTAATCGCTTATAGTTGCCTCACGCATCCCCGGACCGCGAGATTCGACAATAAGGAGACCCACATGATCGACTTCAAGAACCGCCATGCCCGCCTTGCCCATCCTCTGCTGGGCCTGAGCCTCGGCCTGGCGCTTGCGCTGCAGGCGCAGGCTGCCGAGACGCTGAAGGTGGCCCAAATCGATCCCGAGAGCGGACCGCTGGCGCCCATCGGCGAGTCCTCCACCAAGCACCTGCAGGCAAAATTCAACAGCATCAACGCCGCTGGCGGGATGAACGGGCAGAAGCTCGAGCTGGTGGTGATGGACAGCGAAGGCAATCCAGAGAAGGCGCAGGTACTCCTGCGACAGGCCGTGGACAGCGGCATCCGCTACATCATCCAGGGCACGAGTTCGGCGGTCGGCGCCGCGCTGGGCGATGCGGTCGACAAATACAACCGCCGCAACCCGGAAACGCCCGTGATGCTGCTCGACCATACCAATACGGATCCGGCTTTGACCGGCGAGCTGTGCAGCTACTGGCGCTTCTCGTTCAGTCCACGCGTCACCACGCGCACCGAGGCATTGCTGCGCTACATCTCGGTGCAGGGCCGGGTCAAGAAGCTGTTCCTCATCACTCCGGACTACTCCCTGGGCCGAGCCATCGAAACCTCGGTGCAGGCCGCGCTGCCGCGGCTGGCCAAGGGTGTCGAGATCGTCGGGGTTGAGCGCGTGCCGCTGGGCAAGGTGCGGGACTACGCCCCCTACCTCGCCAAGATCCGCGCCTCCGGGGCGGACGGTGTCGTCACGGGCCTGTTCGGTGCCGATGCGATCGGCCTGATGAAGGCGGCCAACGAAAGCGGCTGGACCGGATTCTTCTACGCCTACACCGCCGGCGGTGTAGGCCTTCCCACCGCGCTGGGAGCGCTGGGCAAGGAGCGCCTGGTCTGGGTCAACGACTTCATGCCCAACGGCGAGTTGGCGGGCGAAATGAAATACAACGACGAGATGCTGGCCAAGCAGAAGACCGACTTCTATCAGATGCAGATGATCTACGGATTCGACCTGCTCGCAGAGGCCGCGCGGCGGGCCAAGTCCAACGACGTGGCCAAGGTCGCCAAGCAGCTGGACAGCGGCGTGACCACGCGCTCGATGCTGGGCGAGGTCAGCGTGCGCGGAGACGATCACCAGGCCGTTGTACCGCTGTACATCGGCATCTACTCCGACCAGGTCAAGCGCGGGCTGGAGAACACGCCCTACAGCTACCGGACGGTGGCGCGATACGAGTCGAAGGACATCCTTCCCGCGTCCAACTGCAAGATGAAGCGACCGGGCTGAGGCGCGATCGGGTTCCGGCCTGAAGCACCTGCCTCTGCGCTGCGGAGCACAGGCCGCAGCCTGATGACCGCGCCCCTGGACTTCGTGACAACTCGATAGAGAAACCCGCATGATCGACTTCAAGAGCAGGCGTGACCGCCTTGCCCATCCGCTGCTGGGCCTGAGCCTCGGCCTGGCGCTTGCGCTGACGGCGCAAGCTGCCGAGACGCTGAAGGTGGCCCAAATCGATCCCATGAGCGGACCGCTGGCGCCCACCGGTGTGGCCGTCGCCAAACACATACAGGCAAAATTCGAGCACATCAACGCCGCTGGCGGGATGAACGGGCAGAAGCTCGAGCTGGTGGTGATGGACAACGAGGGCAATCCAGAAAAGGCGCAGGTGCTCCTGCGACAGGCCGTGGACAGCGGCATCCGCTACATCACCCAGGGCACGAGTTCGGCGATCGGCGCCGCGCTGGGCGATGCGGTCGACAAATACAACCGTCGCAACCCGGAAAAGCCCGTGATGCTGCTCGACCATACCAACTCGGATCCGGCTTTGACCGGCGAGCTGTGCAGCTACTGGCGCTTCTCGTTCAGTCCGCGCGTCACCACGCGCACCGAGGCGTTGCTGCGCTACATCTCCACGCAGGGCGAGGTCAAGAAGCTGTTCGTCATCACTCCGGACTACTCCCTGGGCCGAGCCATCGAAACCGCGGTGCAGGCCGCGCTGCCGCGGCTGGCCAAGGGTGTCGAAATCGTCGGCGTTGAGCGCGTGCCGCTGGGCAAGGTGCGGGACTACGCTCCCTACGTCGCCAAGATCCGCGCGTCCGGGGCGGACGGTGTCGTCATTGGCCTGTTCGGTGGCGATCAGATCAACCTGATGAAGGCGGCCAAGGAAAGCGGCTGGAACGGGTTCGTCTACGCCTACCTCGCCGGCGGTGTAGGCCTTCCAACCGCGCTGGGAGCGGTTGGCGCGGAGCGCCTGGTCTGGGTCAACGACTTCATGCCCAGCGGCGATTTGGCGGGCGAGATGGCATACAACGACGAGATGCTGGCCAAGCAGAAGACCGACTTCTATCAGATGCAGATGATCTACGGATTCGACCTGCTCGCAGAGGCCGCGCGGCGGGCCAAGTCCAACGACGTGGCCAAGGTCGCCAAGCAGCTGGACAGCGGCGTGACCACGCGCTCGATGCTGGGCGAGGTCAGCGTGCGCGGAGACGATCACCAGGCCGTTGTACCGATGTACATCGGCATCTACTCCGACAAGGTCAAGCGCGGGCTGGAGAACACGCCCTACAGCTACCGGACGGTGGCGCGCTACGAGGCGAAGGACGTCCTTCCCGCGTCCAGCTGCAAGATGAAGCGACCGGGCTGAGGATACGCAGGTGGCAGAACTCCTCTCGGTTGCCGCGCTGAACGGATTGGTCTACGGGCTGCTCCTGTTCATGCTCTCGAGCGGCATGACGTTGATCTTCAGCATGATGGGTGTGCTGAACTTTGCCCATGCGTCTTTCTACATGCTGGGCGCCTACTTCGCCTACCAGATCAGCACCGCGATCGGGTTCTGGCCTGCGCTGCTGATCGCGCCGCTGGCCGTGGCCCTGCTCGGTGCCGGCGTCGAGCGGTTTGGGCTGCGCCGTGTGCACCAACACGGACACGTCGCCGAACTGCTGTTCACCTTCGGCGTGGCGCTCATCATCCAGGAGCTCGTGCAGATCGTATGGGGCCGCCTGGCCAAGCCCTACCTGGTGCCCGAGTCGTTGTCGTTCACCGCCTTCCACCTCTTCTCCACCGCTGTGCCGGCCTACCGCCTGTTCATGATGGCCATTGCAGTGGCGATGTTCGTCGGCCTCTACCTGGTGCTTGTGCGCACCCGCACCGGCATCATCATCCAGGCGGCCGTCACCCACCCGCAGATGGTGGGCATGCTCGGCCACGACGTTCCGCGCATCTACAGCATGGTTTTCGGACTGGGTTGCGGCATGGCCGGCCTGGCGGGGGTAATCGCCGGGAACACCTTCTCCACCGCGCCCGACATGGCTGCGTTGCTCGGGGGCATCGTCTTCGTCGTGGTCATCGTTGGCGGGCTGGGCTCCTTGACCGGCGCCCTGATCGCCTCGCTCCTGATCGGCGTGCTGCAGACCTTCATGCTGGCCACCAGCTTCTCTGCAGTGGATCTGTTGGCGAGCGTCGGCTGGACCCTGGGACCGGACACTCCGCTGTACGAGCTGTGGTCGATGAAGTCCTCGCATGCGGCTCCGCTGCTGCCCTATGTGCTGATGGTGCTGATGCTCGCCTGGCGGCCGCAGGGCCTGTTCGGGCGTCGTCTGTGAGCATGACTTCCACATCTTCCGTCTCTTCGGCGTCTGCGCACGCACGCCGCTGGCCCTGGCTGCTGTTCGCGGTCGCGCTGGTTGCGGCGCCGTGGCTCTCCGGCAAGTCGATCCCGATGTCCGCCCTGAGCCAGGCGGCCATCGCGATCGTGTTCGCGGTCTCCTACAACCTGCTGTACGGGCAAAGCGGCTTGCTCTCGTTCGGCCACGCGGTGTTCATGGGCCTGGGCGGCTATGCGACGGTGCACGCGCTGCGGGCCATCGCCAACGCGCACTTGCCTGTCCCGCTGCCGCTGGTGCCCCTGGCGGGTGCCGCCTTCGGCGGCTTGGCCGGGCTGGCCTTCGGCTGGCTGGCCTCGCGCCGTGGTGGCACCGTGTTCGCCATGATCACGATGGGCTTCGCCGAGCTCGTGGTGGCGCTCACCGCCGTACTGCTGGGGTTCTTCGGCGGCGACCAGGGCCGCAGCGGCGACCGGACCTCGGCACTGCCGGTGTTCGGCATCGACTTCGCGGGCGAGCTGCAGGTCTACTACCTTATCGCGGCATGGACGCTGGTGGCCGTGGTGCTGATGTACCTTCTCACGCGCACGCCGTTGGGACACATCGCGCGGGCAATGCGCGACAACCCGGAACGCCTGCCCTTCGTGGGCTACGGCGCGTCACAGGTGCGCTGGCGCATGTTCACGGCGTCGTCGATGTTCGCGGGCCTGGCAGGCGGCCTGTTCGCCATCAACTACGAAATCCTGACGCCGCATGCGCTCGGCATCGAGACCTCCGCTTCGGTGTTGATCATGGTGGTTCTCGGTGGCACATCGACGTTTGCCGGCCCCATTCTCGGCGCGGTGTTCTTCACCTGGCTGCGCCTGGACGTGGCGCACCGGACCGAGGCCTGGCAGCTGTACCTGGGCATGCTCTTCGTGGGCGCGGTGCTGTTCGCGCCGCAAGGCCTTTCGGGCGTGGTGCAGTACTTCCGCGGCCTCGCGCAGCAAGGTCGGCTGGCGCTGCGCATGCCGTTCGAGCTCGCGCGCGGGATCGCCCTCGTACTGCTCGTCGCCGGGACGGTACTGGCGGTCGAGGCCGGGTGGCTGTTGAGCCAGGTCGAAGAAAAAGGTGCCGTGCTCAAGCTCTTCGGCACGGCCAACGATGTTCGACACGCGCCGGTGTGGCTTGCGACCGCCCTGCTGCTCGCAGCGGGCGCCGCGCTCTGGCGCATCGCGTCGCGCAAGGCGCTGGCCCGCGAAGCCGCCTCTGCGGCGGTCAAGGCCAAGCCATGACGGATATCGATCGCAGCGCGGCGCTCTCTTTGCGTGACCTGCGCAAATCGTTTGGCCCGGTGGAGATCATCCGCGGCGTGAACCTGGACGTGATCACTGGTGAGCGCCACGCCATCATCGGCCCCAACGGCGCCGGCAAGTCGACGCTGTTCCATCTGGTGAGCGGGCAACTGCAGCCGAGCGCGGGAAAGATTGCGCTCGAAGGGCAGGACGTGACGTCGCTTGCGGCCGAGCAGATCTACCGGCGCGGACTGAGCCGCAGCTTCCAGATCACCAACGTCTTTCCGACGCTGTCGGTGTTCGAGAACGTGCGCTGTGCCGTGCAATGGTCACGCGGGCTGCGCTATGCGTGGTGGTGCCTGGTCGACCGGCGCGCCGACATCACGCAGGCGGTCGACGAGGTGCTGCAGGAAGTCGGCCTCGAAGATCGGCGCGACGTGCCGGCGGGCCTGATGACCTATGCCGAGCAGCGCGCACTGGAGATCGGGGTGGCGATCGCGGGAGGTGGCCGCGTGCTGCTGCTCGACGAGCCCATGGCCGGCATGAGCCGAGCCGAATCCGAGCGCGCCACCGAGCTGATCCGGCGCGTGAGCAGCAACCGCACGCTGCTGATGATCGAGCACGACATGAGCGTCGTGTTCAGCCTGGCCGATCGCATTTCCGTACTGGTCTATGGCGAGGTCATCGCCACCGGCACCCCCGAGGCCGTGCGCGCCGACGCGCGCGTCCAGGAAGCCTACCTTGGAAAGGCCAGCCACTGATGCTGAAGGTACGCGATCTACACGCCTATTACGGCAAGAGCCATGTGCTGCAGGGTGTCGACCTCGACGTGGCCGAGCGCGAGGTGGTCTGCATCGTCGGGCGCAACGGCGCCGGACGGTCCACGTTGCTGAAGGCGCTGATGGGCGCCGTCCGGGCCGAGGGCACGGCCACATTCGCAGGCCAGCCGCTGCTGGGCCGCCAGTCCTTCGAGATTGCGCGCATGGGCTTGGGCTACGTGCCAGAGGACCGCGCCATCTTCCCGACGCTGTCGGTCGAGCAGAACCTGAGCCTGGGCGTGCCGGCGCGTCTCAAGGGCGCGCCGCGCTGGCGGCTGCAGGATTGCTGGGACGCTTTCCCGCGTCTTCAGGAACGTGCCGGGGCGCCGGCCGGCGCGCTGTCGGGCGGCGAGCAGCAGATGCTGACGATCTGCCGCAGCCTGATGGGATCGCCCTCGCTGATCCTCATCGACGAACCCACCGAGGGCTTGTCGCCTCAGATGGTGCAGCGTGTGTCTGAACTGTTGCGCCTCATTTCCTCGCGCGGGATCGCCATCGTGCTGGTCGAGCAAAAGCTGACCATCGCGCTGGAGGTTTCGCAGCGGCTGTATGTGATGGGCCACGGCCGCATGGTGTTCGAAGGCACGCCGCATGATTTCGCCGAACGAGCCGACCTTCGTCGGGAATGGTTGGAGGTCTAGGTTCTGTCCATGCGCGGTGCGGCTGGGGCCAGGGAAATCCCTCGTGACGCGATAGCGGTGCCACGTTAGCCTCCTTTGATGGCTCGATCAATAAGCATGGATTCGGCACTGCCTTCCTTTCGTGACGGTGTGGCGGCGAAAGACAACGACAGCGGCGCCTACACCGTGCCACTCTGGTGCACGCTCTTTCTGCTGGCCGGCGCCACGCGGCATGGCTTCGCCCTGGAAGACTTGCTGCGGCGCATGGGCGTGCCCCGCGAGGCCATGGACGATCCCCAGTGGCCCGTGCCGATTGAGAAAACCGGTGCCGTGCTGCGGTACGTGGCACGGCGCATGAAAGACGAACTCGTCGGACTGTCGGAAAGGTCCGTGCCGCTCGGGACGTTCGCCTGCGTCATCCAACAAATGTTGCGCTGTTCCACTCTGGGGGAAGCCCTGGGTCTGGGCATCCGCCTCTATCGGCTAGTGGACCCCGGATTTCCAGTACGCCTGCGCACCGTGCGCGGGATGACTCAACTGGAAGCGCGTCTGCCCGCGAAACGCGCAGACTTTCCCTTCGAGGCGACGTCGGTCTGCTGGGTTTTGTGCCTGGCCCGTTGGCTGACAAACCGGTCGATTCCGGTGCAGAAGGCCTGGATGAGTTCGCCAGCCCAGGACCCGCGCTACAGGGAGAAGCTGCCGTTCTTCGACGTGCCCGGCCGATATGGCTGCAACAGCACTGGCGTCGCCTTCGATGCGGCCTGGCTGCAGCGCCCGTTGGCCCGGTCTGCCGAAAGCCTGGAGCCGTTTCTCAACATGGCGCTGGCCAACCTGATGCGGAGCCACCTGTCCGCGCCCGGTGCGGCGGAACAGGTACGCAGTCAACTGCAACTGCAACTGAAAGGCGGCACCGACCGCTTCTCGCGCACGCTCCAGTCGGTGGCGAGCACCCTGGGCGTCAGCCCCCGTTCGCTGCGACGCCGGCTGCAGTTGGAAGGTTGCAGCTACCACGATCTCAAGGATGCGATGCGGCGCGATCTGGCGCTCAACTGGGTGGCCAGCAGCGACGTTGCCCTGGTCGAGATCGGCAACCGGCTCGGCTTTGCCGATGCCAGCACCTTCTACCGTGCGTTCAAGCGCTGGACCGGCGCGGCACCTGGCGAATTCCGCCGTCGTCAATATGGTCCGCACGCGGTGCACGCCTGACGGCGCCTTCGCGACTTGAAGCTGGCCGCTGCAGCCAGCACGATTGACCGCAGCGGTCATTGATCGCATGCACGACTGCCGGGAGACTCCATGCACGAACAGGAGAACCCGCATGCGCATTACCGCCGCCTTGACCACAGCCGCCAATCAGCCCTTCGAAATCGTCGAGCTCGAACTCGACGACCCGCGCGACGACGAGCTCGTCGTCCGGGTTGCCGGGGTGGGCCTGTGCCACACCGACGTGGCGGCGCACGCCGGATTGCTCTTCGTCGCGGCGCCAGCCGTATTCGGCCACGAGGGCGCCGGCATCGTCGAGCGCGTGGGTGCCAAGGTCACCAAGGTGCGGCCCGGCGACAAGGTGCTGATGACCTTCATGTCCTGCGGCCACTGCCCTTGTTGCGAAGCCGCCTCGCCGGCCTACTGCCACAGCATGCGGCCGCTGAACTTCGGCGGCAAGCGTGCCGATGGCTCGGTCACGCTGCGCCGGGCCGGCGCACCGGTGAGCAGCCACTTCTTCGGACAGTCGTCGTTCGCCAGCCATGCACTGGCGAATGAGCGCAACGTGGTCAAGCTGCTGGACGGCATGCCGCTGGAGATCGCCGGGGCGCTGGGCTGCGGCATCCAGACCGGCGCCGGTGCAGTGATGCGCTCCATGGCGGCCCGCGCCGGCTCTTCGCTGGTGGTGCTGGGCGGCGGCTCGGTCGGGCTGAGCGGCCTGATGGGCGGCGTGGTGCAGGGCTGCCACACGCTGATCGTGGTCGAGCCGCAGGCGGCACGCCGCGACCTCGCACTGTCTCTGGGCGCAACGCATGTGATCGATCCCGCGACGGCCGGCCCGCTGTCCGAGGCCGTTCGTGCCGTCCTCCCGCACGGCGCTGACTACGTGCTCGACACCACCGGCAACGCTGAGGTGATGGAACAGGCGACCTTGATGCTGGCGCATCGCGGCACCTTCGGCTTCCTGGGCATCTCGGCGAACAGGGAGGCCAAGCTACCGGGCTTGATCTCAAACGCGCTTGTAGGCGGTCACACCTATCGCGGCATCATCGAAGGTGACAGCGACATCGATACCTACATCCCCGAGCTGATGCGCCTGCATCTCGACGGCAAGTTTCCATTCGACCGGCTGGTCAAGACCTACCCCCTGGCCAGCATCAACGAGGCGGTCGCAGACCAGCACAAAGGTCTTTGCGTGAAGGCAGTGCTCATTCCCTGAGCGCGATGCTGGAGCGCCCGGCGCCCCTTCTACTGACCGGCCCAAACGATGGAAAACGACCTGAAACACGAGAAGAACCTCGGAAGCGGTCCGCTGCACGGCATCCGTGTCATCGACCTGACGG
Source organism: Burkholderiales bacterium (assembly GCA_039930465.1). Taxonomy (GTDB): domain Bacteria; phylum Pseudomonadota; class Gammaproteobacteria; order Burkholderiales; family Burkholderiaceae_C; genus LMDS01. The sequence goes on along the minus strand of JBDTTU010000094.1, from coordinate 3,694 downwards.
CCGTGGTCAGCGGCCCGTTCGCCACGCAGACACTTGGCGACATGGGCGCCGACGTCGTCAAGGTCGAGCCCCCTGAGGGCGATAGTCAGCGCCGGCTCGGGCCCGCGCTGACATCAGACATGGGGCCCATCTTCATCAATTCCAACCGTTCGAAGCGCAGTGTCGCGCTCGATCTCAAGAAGCCTGCAGGCCGGGCAGCGCTGTTGGACCTGGTGAAAAACGCTGACGTGCTGATGTTCAACTTCCGGCCCTCCGCGATGAAGAGGTTGGGGCTGGCCTACGACGACCTGCAGGTCATGAACCCGCGGCTTGTCTACGTCGGGATCTCGGGCTTCGCCGAGGACGGTCCCTACGGCGGTCGCCCTGCCTACGACGACCTCATCCAGGCCGGCACCGGTTTGGCCCATCTGGTGGCGATCAAGAACGGCGGCGAACCGACGTACGTGCCGCTGGCGGTCGCCGATCGCATCACCGGCCTGAACGCGGCGATCGCCGTGCTGGGCGCGATCATCGAGCGGCACAACAGCGGGCTGGGTCAGCATGTCGACCTCCCGATGTTCGAGACGCTCGTCGGGCATGTGCTGGCGGACCATCTTGGCGGCATGAGCTTCGAGCCGCCTCTCGACGCAGGCGGCTACCCGCGGCTGCTGGCAAAGGGCCGAAAGCCCTATGCGACCCAGGACGGGTATGTGGCGGCGATGATGCACACCGACAAGCAGTGGCGTAGTTTCTTTGCCTTGCTGGGACGGGAGGAAGAGTTCGACACCGATCCTCGCCTGACCAATATGTACACCCGCAACCAACATGTCGACGAGCTGTACGCGGAGATCGAGGCCGTGATGGCGACCCGGAGCACGTCGTACTGGCTGGAGGCGCTCGAAAAGGCAGACATAGCGGTGATGCCGGTGCACGACCTCCAGAGCCTGATGCGCGATCCGCACCTGGTCGCCACCAACTTCTTCGAAACGGAGAAGCACCCCAGCCAAGGCACGCTTCGCCGCACCCGCTACCCCATCAAGTGGTCTCGAACCCCGCCCGCGGCGGATCGCCGGCATGCACCCAGGCTGGGTGAACACAGCGTGGAGGTGATGCGTGAGGTCGGCTACAGCGATGCGGACATCGACGCGCTGCTGGACAGTGGAACGCTGGTGGCTGCGACCCCGTTGGTGGCCGGGAACGGGCCATGTGCACCATGATGAAGCTGAAGGTCGCGACGGCAGACCGGCTGGCCATTCTGACGCTCGCCGATGGCCCGCGCCGCAATCTGATCACGCACGAGCTCCTCAAGGATTTGAACGCGGCGATCGATGAGGCGATGTCGTCAGACGCGGTCGGCGCCTTGCTGATCGAGGCCGAAGGTCCCGATTTCTCGGCGGGCGTCGACCTGCGCGAGATGGCGCTCCTTCCATCGCAGTCGTTGGAGGAGATCGAGGCACAGACGCGGCCGCTGAAGGACCTGTTCAGTCGGCTGGCAGATCCGGTCAAGCCCGTGATCGTCGCGGTGCAGGGTGCCGCGATGGGCGGCGGCTGCGGCCTGGCGTGCCTGTCCTCCATCACGCTGGCGGCCGACAACGCACGGTTCGCGTGCTCGGAGATCCGCCTCGGCCAGTTCCCGTTCCTGATCATGCCGGCCCTGCGTCGCGCGGTGGGCGATCGGCGGGCACTGGAGCTTTCGCTCTCGGGTCGCACCATCGGCGCGGAGGAGGCGCTTTCCCTTGGCTTGGTTCACCAGGTCCTTCCCGCAGACCGCCTCCCCGCGGAAGCCCGGCGGCTGGCGCAGCAGATCGCCTCGAGCAACCCGGACGCGCTCCGCATCGGGATGCAGGCGTACCACGAATGCACCGGCCTGGGTATCGACACGGCACTGGAGAAGAACCTCAAGTTCCGCGCGATGTGCATCCAGTCCCCGAATGCCGAGGAGGGCATCAGGGCCTTCCTGGAGAAGCGGCGGCCGGTGTGGGGCGGCGTGTACCGGTCGGTTCCTTAGCGGCGCCACGGGCACTGGCCGAGACGGGCGATCACTGCGCAGCACAGGCTGAGGCGCAATGTCGTGATCGAGTGAACCGGCCCCCGATCAGTGGACGCCCCGAAGCGCGATAAGCGGTGCGCTCAAACGGCCTGAACCAGCTCCGGCACGGCCGTGAACAAGTCGGCCACGAGGCCGTAATCGGCCACCGAGAAGATCGGCGCCTCTTCGTCCTTGTTGATCGCGACGATCACCTTGGAATCCTTCATGCCGGCCAGATGCTGGATCGCGCCCGAGATGCCGGCAGCAATGTAGAGCTGCGGCGCGACGATCTTGCCGGTCTGGCCCACTTGCCAGTCGTTCGGCGCGTAGCCCGCGTCGACCGCCGCGCGCGACGCCCCGAGGCCGGCGTTGAGCTTGTCGGCGAGCGGTGCCATGACTTCCTGGAACTTCTCGGCACTTCCCAGCGCCCGGCCGCCGGAAACGATGATCTTGGCGGCGGTGAGTTCGGGGCGCTCGCTCTTGGTGACCTCGCGGCTCACGAAGCTCGACTTGCCCGAATCGGCGACGCCTTCGGCCGTTTCGACCGTCGCGCTGCCGCCCGCGGCCGCGGCCGCATCGAAGCCGGTGGTGCGCACCGTGACGACCTTGGTCGCGTCGCTGCTCTGCACGGTCGCAATGGCGTTGCCCGCATAGATCGGACGCTCGAAGGTGTCGGGCGATACGACGTTGATGATGTCCGAGATCTGCGCCACGTCGAGCTTGGCGGCCACGCGCGGGGCCACGTTCTTGCCGTTGGCGGTCGACGGGAACAGGATGTGGCTGTAGTTCGAGGCGATGGCCAGCACCTGCGCCGCGACGTTTTCGGCAAGGTTCTCGGCGAGGCTCGGGTTGTCGGCCACGATGACCTTGGCGACGCCGGCGATCTGCGCGGCAGCCTTGCCAGCTTCGGCGGCGTTGGCGCCCGCCACCAGCACATGCACGTCGCCACCGCAGGCGAGTGCTGCGGTCACGGTGTTCAGCGTCGCGGGCTTGATGGTCGCCTGGTCGTGTTCGGCAATAACAAGTGCGGTCATGGTCAGATCACCTTCGCTTCGTTCTTGAGTTTGTCGACCAGGGCAGCCACATCGGCCACCTTGATGCCGGCGCTGCGCTTGGGCGGCTCGCTGACCTTGAGGGTCTTCAGGCGTGGCTTGACGTCGACGCCCAGGTCTTCGGGCTTGAACACGTCGATCGTTTTCTTTTTGGCCTTCATGATGTTCGGCAGCGTGACGTAGCGCGGCTCGTTCAGGCGCAGGTCGGTCGTGATGACGGCCGGCAGCGTGAGCATCAGCGTCTCCATGCCGCCGTCGACTTCGCGCGAGACGGTGACCTTGTCGGCCGCGAGGTCGACCTTCGAGGCGAAGGTGGCCTGCGGCAGGTCGGCCAGGGCCGCCAGCATCTGGCCGGTCTGGTTGGCGTCGTCGTCGATCGCCTGCTTGCCGAGAATGATGAGTTGCGGCTGCTCCTTGTCGACCAGCGCCTTCAAGAGCTTGGCGACGGCCAGCGGCTGCAGTTCTTCGGTGGTCTCGACCAGGATGCCGCGGTCGGCGCCGATGGCCATCGCGGTGCGCAGGGTCTCCTGGCACTTGGCATCGCCGCACGAGACGGCGATCACCTCGGTGACCACGCCTTTCTCTTTCAGGCGAACCGCTTCTTCGACGGCGATCTCGTCGAAGGGGTTCATGC
>JBDTTU010000093.1:0-16784 GCA_039930465.1 Burkholderiales bacterium | reverse complement strand
AACTGCGCGCCAAGACCGACGCCCCGATGATGGAATGCAAGAAGGCGCTGACCGAAGCCGAAGGCGACATGGAGCGTGCCGAAGAACTGCTGCGCGTCAAGCTCGGCAGCAAGGCCGGCAAGGCGGCGTCGCGCATCACCGCCGAAGGCGTGATCGTTGCGGCGGTGGCTGGCAAGGCCGGCGCGCTGGCGGAAGTCAACTGCGAAACCGACTTCACTTCGAAGAACGACATGTTCCTCGCGCTGGCCAACGCCTGCGCCCGCCTGGTCGCCGAGCACGACCCGGCCGACGTGGCCGCGCTGGCGGCGCTGCCGTACACCCAAGACGGCTACGGCCCGACGGTGGAAGACGTGCGCAAGGGCCTGATCGGCACGATCGGCGAGAACATGTCGATCCGCCGCTTCAAGCGCTACGAAGGTGGCAAGCTCGCGAGCTACCTGCACGGCACGCGCATCGGCGTGATGGTCGAGTTCGAGGGCGACGAAGTGGCGGCAAAAGACGTGGCGATGCACGTCGCAGCGATGAAGCCGGTGGCGCTTTCGTCGGCCGAGGTGCCGGCCAAGCTGATCGAGACCGAACGCAAGATCGCGACCGAAAAGGCGGCCGAAGACGCTGACAAGGCGAAGGCCGAAGGCAAGACGCCGCAATCGGCCGAAATCGTCACCAAGCGTGTCGAAGGCTCGGTGCAGAAGTACCTGAAGGAAGTCAGCCTGTACAACCAGGCCTTCGTGAAGAACGACAAGCAGACCGTCGAGCAGATGCTCAAAGAGCGCGCCACGCGGGTCTTGGGCTTCACCTTGTACGTGGTGGGCGAAGGCATCGAGAAGAAGGTAGACGACTTCGCGGCCGAAGTGGCGGCGCAGGTGGCGGCGGCCAAGGCAGGCTGAAGCCTGACTCGTGGTCGGCGGAATTCGCAGGCGCCTGCGGGTTCCGACTTAGACTCCGCAGCCAGCGTGAATCACAACAACGATCTCGGGAGTGCACTCCATGGCCGCCTACAAGCGCATCCTGCTCAAGCTGTCCGGTGAAGCCCTGATGGGCGACGATGCCTATGGCATCAACCGGGCCACCATCGTGCGCATGGTGCGCGAGGTGCAGGAAGTGACGCAGCTCGGCTGCGAGGTCGCCGTGGTGATCGGCGGCGGCAACATCTTCCGCGGTGTCGCCGGTGGTTCGGTCGGCATGGACCGCGCCACCGCCGACTACATGGGCATGCTGGCCACGGTGATGAACGCGCTGGCGCTGGCCGACACGATGCGCCAAGAGGGCATGACCGCGCGTGTGATGTCGGCCATCAATATCGAGCAGGTGGTCGAGCCCTACGTCCGCCCGAAGGCGCTGCAGTATCTCGAAGAGGGCAAGGTCGTGATCTTTGCCGCCGGCACGGGCAACCCGTTTTTCACGACCGACACGGCCGCGGCGTTGCGTGGCGCCGAGATCGGCGCGCAGATCGTGCTGAAAGCGACCAAGGTCGACGGCGTTTACACCGCCGATCCCAAGAAAGACCCGAGCGCCACGCGCTATTCGCAAGTGTCGTTCGACGAGGCCATCACCAAGAACCTGCAGGTTCTCGACGCGACCGCCTTCGCGCTGTGTCGCGACCAGAAACTGCCCATTCGTGTGTTCAGCATCTTCAAACCCGGCGCCCTCAAGCGTGTGGTGCTCGGTGAAGACGAGGGCACGCTGGTACACGTTTGAAAGAGAGCAGCCATGAGCATTGCTGACATCAAGAAAACCGCCGAAGGCAAGATGCTTCGTTCCATCGAAGCCTTCAAGACCGAACTGCAGAAAATCCGCACCGGGCGGGCCCACCCGGGCATCCTCGATCAGGTGCAGGTTGACTATTACGGTTCGCTGGTGCCGATCAGCCAGGTCGCCAACGTGACGCTGATGGATGCCCGCACGATCAGTGTCCAGCCCTGGGAAAAGGGCATGGGGGCCAAGATCGAAAAGGCGATCCGCGAGTCCGACCTCGGGCTGAACCCGGCATCGCAAGGCGACCTGCTTCGGGTGCCGATGCCGGCGCTGACCGAAGAGCGCCGCCGCGAGCTCACGAAAGTGGTGCGCAACACCGGCGAAGACTCAAAAGTGGCGGTGCGCAACCTGCGCCGCGACGCCAACGACCACGCCAAGCGTCTGCTGAAAGACAAGGAAATCTCGGAAGACGAAGAACGCCGCTCGCTCGACGAACTGCAAAAATTGACCGACCGCTACATCGCCGAGATCGACCGCCTTGTCGTGGGCAAAGAAGCCGAGATCATGGCCGTTTGAGGCAGCCCCGCGTGACCGAACTTTCGGCTTCGGCCGCCTCTGTGCCGCGCCACGTGGCCATCGTCATGGATGGCAACGGCCGTTGGGCCAAGAAGCGTTTCATGCCGCGCTTCTTCGGCCACAAGCAGGGCGTCGATGCGCTGGTGCGCACGGTGCTGGCCTGTGCCGACCGTGGTGTCGAGTACCTGACGGTGTTCGCGTTCTCCTCCGAGAACTGGAAACGCCCGACCGAAGAGGTATCGGGCCTGATGGGTCTGGTGCTGGTGGCCGTGGCCAAGTACCTGGGCAAGCTGGCCAGCCACGGCGTGCGCATTCGCATCATCGGAGACCGAAGCCAGGTGTCCGACAAGCTGCGCCAGGCCTGGGAGGAGGCCGAGAGCAGCACGGCGCACAACACCCGTATCACCTTGTCGGTGGCCTTCAACTACGGCGGTCGCTGGGACATCGTGCAGGCTTGCCGCCAGGCGATCGCCGCCGGCATCGCGCCCGCTGATCTCGACGAGGCTGCGCTCAACCGGTTCATGGCGCTCAGCCATGCTCCCGACCCCGATTTGTTCATCCGCACCGGCGGCGAAGTGCGCATCAGCAACTTCCTGCTCTGGCAGGCGGCTTATTCCGAACTGGTGTTCACCGATTGCCTGTGGCCCGAATTCGGTGACGCCGAGCTCGATGCAGCGCTGGCCGAATACGCACAACGAGACCGCCGTTTCGGTGGCGTCGACAGCCGGTCGGCCGTCGCCAACGGCGCTGCCGGCCACAGCCCCGCGTTGGGCGGAAGCTGAATATGCTCAAGCAGCGGGTCATCACCGCGTTGGTTTTGATGGCGTTCCTGCTGCCCGCATTGTTCGCGGCGTCGGCTTGGCCGTTCGCCGTGCTGTCGCTCGTGCTGATGGCTGCGGCCGGATGGGAATGGGGCCGCCTGAATGGCGCCGGTGCGGCGTCGGTGCCGATGGGCCTGCTGCTCGCGGCTCTGTGCGCTGCGGCGTTGTGGGCGGGCTGGGCCGCCGCTCCACCGGCGCTGGTCTGGTGGCTCGCTACGGCGTTGTGGGTGCTGGGTGGCGCTTTCGTGCTGCGTGGTGGCTCGGGCGCCTGGCCGACGATTCCGGTCGCGGCGCGCTGGGCCGTGGGCCTCGCGCTGTTGTGGACGGCCTGGCTCGCGCTGGCGCACGCCAAGAGCCTCGGCATCAACTTCATCCTCTCGGTGTTCTGCCTGGTGTGGGCGGCCGACATCGCGGCCTATTTCGGCGGGCGTGCCTTCGGCAAACGCAAGCTCGCGCCGGCCATCAGCCCGGGCAAGAGCTGGGAAGGCGTGTGGAGTGGCATGCTTGGCGCGATCGTGCTGGCGGCACTCTGGCTCTGGGCTGATGCCACCTGGGCCATGGATTCGCCCAGCCTCTATACCCGCGTGTCGGGCCGCTTCGGGCTCGCCGGTGTCGTGCTCGTTGTCGTTTTCCTGGCTGCGATGAGTGTGGTCGGCGATCTGTTCGAGTCGCTCGTCAAGCGCAGCGCTGGTGCCAAAGACAGCAGCGGTTTGTTGCCAGGGCATGGTGGCGTTCTCGACCGGGTCGACGCGCTGCTGCCGGCGTTCCCGCTCGCGTTGGCCTGGGTCTCGTTGACATGAGCGCTGCACACACCACAGCCAGGCAACGGGTCTGCATCCTCGGCGCCACCGGGTCGGTCGGCACCAGTACGCTCGACGTGATCGGCCGGCACCCGGAGCGATTCGAGGTCTTCGCGCTCACGGCCCACAGCCGTGTCGACGAACTGTTCAAGCAATGCATGATCTGGAAGCCGCGCTTCGCGGTGCTGCCCGAAGCAGCGCAGGCGCGCGAGCTGCGCAACCGCCTGCAGGCGCAGGGTACTGAGACCGAGGTACTCTGCGGCGCGGCAGCGCTGTGCGAACTGGCGGCTCATCCCGAGGTTGATTCCGTGATGGCCGCCATCGTCGGCGCGGCTGGGCTGGCGCCATGCCTTGCCGCAGCCGCTGCCGGCAAACGCCTGCTGCTCGCCAACAAGGAAGCGCTGGTCGTCGGCGGCGCGCTGTTCATGCAAGCCGTGAAACGTGGCGGTGCCACGCTGCTGCCGATCGACAGCGAACACTCGGCGATTTTCCAGTGCCTGCCCGAAGACCGCAGCGCCTGGCCTTCGCGCATCGATCACATTCTGCTCACAGCGTCGGGCGGGCCGTTCCGCACCCGCGATGTGGCCACGCTGAAAGACGTGACGCCCGACCAGGCCTGCGCCCACCCGAACTGGGTGATGGGCCGCAAGATCTCGGTCGACTCGGCCACCATGATGAACAAGGCGCTCGAAGTGATCGAGGCGCGCTGGCTGTTCGAGCTGACGCCCGAGCAGATTCGCGTGGTGATCCACCCGCAAAGCATCGTGCACTCGATGGTCGTGTGCCGCGACAACTCGGTGCTCGCACAACTCGGCACGCCCGACATGCGCGTGCCGATCGCCTACGGCCTGTCGTTCCCTGAGCGCATCGAATCAGGGGCCGGGCAGCTCGACTTCGGCAAGCTTTCAGCGCTCAGTTTCGAGCCACCCGATCACGCGCGTTACCCCGGTTTGGCGCTGGCCTGGGAAACTTTACGTGGCGCCGAAGGCAGCACCACGGTGCTCAACGCGGCCAACGAAGTGGCGGTCGCGGCCTTTCTGGCGGGAACCATTCGCTTCGACCAGATTCACAGCGTGAACGCCCGAATGCTCGAGCGTGTCGCTGCGCAGGCCGGTGCTTGCGATTCAATCCAGGGTCTGATCGAACTCGATACGCAAACCCGCGCCGAGGCGATGAAGTTCGTGAAGGGCCTGTCGGCATGATCATCACCGTATTGGCCTTCATCTTCACGCTCGGCGTGTTGATCGTGATCCACGAGTATGGCCACTACCGCGTGGCGGTGGCCTGTGGCGTCAAGGTGTTGCGGTTCTCGGTCGGGTTCGGCCGGGTCATCTTGCGCCGCCAGGCCACGCCCGACAGCACCGAGTTCGTCTTGTGCGCCTTGCCGCTGGGCGGCTACGTGAAGATGCTCGACGAGCGCGAAGGCGCCGTCGCGGTCAGCGACCTCGACCGCAGCTTCAATCGCAAACCCCTATGGCAGCGCACCGCCATCGTGGCGGCCGGGCCGGCCGCCAACCTGTTGCTCGCGGTGCTGTTGTACGCCGCAGCGCACTGGATCGGCATCGACGAGCCCAAGGCCGTGCTCGGTCCGCCGGTGGCGGCCAGCGTGGCAGAGCGTGCCGGCCTGAAGGCAGGCGACTGGGTGCGTGCGTACTCGACCGACGGCACCGAATGGAATGACCTGCGCTCGATGACCGACTTGCGCTGGGAAATGACTCAGGCCGTGATGCGCGGCGAGCGCCTGCAACTGATGGTCACCGACCGTGACGGTCGCGCGCAGCGCCGCACCACGCTCGAACTCGACACGCTCGCATCGAGCGAGGTCGACGCGAAGCTGATGCAGCGAATCGGCATCGGCAGCGTTTTCAGCGAACCGGTGCTCGGCAAGGTCACCGAAGGCGGCCCGGCCGGCAAGGCCGGCCTGCGCGCCGGCGACCGGGTGCTCGGCATCGACGCCCACACGGTTGCCGACGCGTCGCGGGTGCGTGACCTGATCCGCGCCAGCGGCAACACCGGCACACCACGCCCGATGTTGTGGCGCGTCGAGCGCGCCGGCCAGGTGCTGGAGTTCACCGTCAACCCGGCGGTGGTGGCCGAAGGCGGCGAGCGTTTTGGCCGCATCGGCGTCTACCCGGGGCAGCCGCCCGAGATGGTGACCGTGCAATACGGTGTGTTCGACGGCCTGTACCGCGCCGTGGTGCAGACCTGGCAGATGTCGGCGCTGACGCTGAAGATGCTCGGCAAGATGGTGATCGGCGAGGCCTCGCTGAAGAACCTCAGCGGGCCGCTGACGATCGCCGACTACGCGGGCCAGTCGGTGCGCTTGGGGCTGGCCTACTACCTCGGCTTTCTCGCGATCGTCAGTGTGAGTCTCGGGGTGCTTAACCTGCTGCCGCTGCCGGTGCTCGATGGCGGGCACCTGATGTATTATCTTTTCGAGGGCTTGACAGGGCGGCCTGTCTCCGACCTGTGGCTCGACCGGCTGCAGCGTGGCGGAGTGGCCATCATGCTCATGATGATGTCCCTGGCTCTCTACAACGATGTGGCCCGCCTCCTGGGCCTGCAATGACCGACCGCATGCGACCCTCCTTCCCCCGCTCGACCTCTCTTCGCCCCTCTGTTCTCTGCATTGCGTTGGCCGCTGCACTCCAGGCCGGCTCGGCCTGGGCGGTAGAACCCTTCGTGCTGAAAGACATCCGTGTCGAAGGCCTGCAGCGCAGCGACGCGGGCACCGTGTTCGCTTCGCTGCCGTTTCGCATTGGCGACACCTACACCGACGACAAGGGCGCTGCTGCCTTGCGCGCGCTGTTCGCGACCGGGCTTTACAAGGACGTTCGCATCGATGTTGACGGCGGCGTGGTCGTCGTCATCGTCGAAGAGCGGCCGGTGATCGCCGCGATCGAGTTCGTGGGCCTGAAGGAATTCGACAAAGAGGCGCTGACCAAGTCCTTGAAAGACTTCGGCATCGGCGAAGGCCAGCCTTTCGACAAGGCCCTGGCCGACCGCGCCGAACAGGAACTCAAGCGCCAGTACCTCACGCGCAGCCTCTACGGCGCCGAGGTCGTGACCACTGTTTCGCCGCAGGAACGCAACCGCGTGAACCTGAGCTTCACCGTGACCGAAGGGTCGGCGTCGAAGATCAGCGAGATCCGCATCAACGGCAACAAGGCATTTTCCGAGAGCACGCTGAAAGACCTGTTCGACCTGAACGACGGCGGCTGGCTCAATTTCTACACCAAGGCCGACCGTTACTCGCGCGCCAAGCTCGACGCCGACCTCGAAACCCTGCGCGCCTACTACCTCGACCGCGGCTACCTCGAATTCAACATCGAGTCGACGCAGATCGCGATCTCGCCCGACAAACAAGACATCACCGCGACCATCAACGTGAAGGAAGGCCAGCCCTACACCGTCACGGCGGTCAAGCTCGAAGGCGAATTCCTCGGCAAGGAAGAAGACTTCAAGACGCTGGTGGCCATCAAACCGGGCCAGCCCTACCGCGCCGAGTCGGTCACCCAAACCACGCGCGCGATGATCGAGCGCTTCGGCACCTTCGGTTATGCCTTTGCCAAGGTCGAAGCGCGGCCTGATATTGACCGCGCCCATGGCCAGGTCGTGCTCACCATCGTGGCCGAGCCGCAGCGGCGTGTCTATGTGCGGCGCATCAACGTGTCGGGCAACACCCGCACGCGTGACGAAGTGGTGCGGCGCGAATTCCGCCAGTTCGAGTCGTCGTGGTACGACGGTCGACGAATCAAGCTCTCGCGCGACCGGGTTGACCGGCTCGGTTATTTCAGCGAGGTGACTGTCGACAGCAACGAGGTGCCGGGCACTCAAGACCAGGTCGACCTGACGATTGCGGTGAAGGAAAAGCAGACCGGCAATCTGCTGCTCGGTGCGGGCTTCTCGTCGGCCGAAAAGCTCTCGCTGAACGCTTCGATCAAACAAGACAACGTGTTCGGCTCGGGCAACTACCTCGGCATCGAGGTGAACACCAGCCGCTACAGCCGCACGCTGGTGCTCAGCACGGTCGACCCGTACTTCACGATCGACGGCATCTCGCGCTCGATCGACCTGGCCTACCGCACCCAGCGACCACTCAACAGCCAGGGTGAAGAGTACAAACTCGTGACGCCCAGTGCCTCGGTTCGTTTCGGCGTGCCGTTCAGCGAGTACGACACGGTGTTCTTCGGCATCGGCGTCGAGCGCACCGAGATCAAGGGCACCGGGTTGCCCAACAACTACTTCCTCTACACCGAACAGTTCGGCACGGTCAGCAATTCCGTGCCGGTTACGATCGGCTGGGCCCGCGACAGCCGCGACAGCGCGCTCGTGCCCAACGACGGCCGGCTGATGCGCTTCAACCTCGACTGGGGTATTGCCGGCGACTCACGCTACTTGCGCACCAACACGCAGTTCCAGCAGTACTTTCCGCTCTCGAAGAAGTACACCTTCGGCATCAACGCCGAGCTCGGCTGGGGCAAGGGCCTGGGCTCGCGGCCGTACCCGATCTTCAAGAACTTCTACGGCGGCGGCCTGGGCGGTGGCACGGTGCGTGGTTTCGAGCAGAACTCGCTCGGCCCGGTCGACGTGACCGGCGCGTTCATTGGCGGCAACCGGCGCGTGAACATCAACGCCGAGCTGTACCTGCCGGTGCCGGGCGCCGGCAACGACCGCACCTTGCGTCTGTTCACCTATTTCGACGCAGGCAACGTCTGGGGCGAACTCGAAAAGGTGCGCTTCGGCGACCTGCGTTCTTCGGCCGGCGTGGGCCTGAGCTGGGTCTCGCCGGTGGGCCCGCTGAAGATCAGCTACGGCACGCCGATCAACAAGCGCCCAGAAGATAGAATCCAGCGTCTTCAATTCCAGATCGGGACTGCGTTCTAATGAAAAGCTCCACCTCAAAGTCGAGTCTGCTGAAGTCGGTTTTCGGTGCAGCCCTGCTCGTCACTGCATCGCTCGCCGCGCAGGCTCAGGAACTGAAGATCGGCTACGTCAACAGCGACCGCGTGCTGCGCGAGGCCACGCTGGCCAAGGCAGCGCAGGCCAAGCTGGAGTCGGAATTCTCGAAGCGCCAGAAAGAGGGCGACGACGCCGCCAGCCGCCTGAAAGCCGCCGCCGACAAGCTCGATAAAGACGCGCCCACCCTGGCCGAAAGCGAACGCAACCGGCGCCAGCGCGAACTCGTCGACCAGGACCGCGAGCTGCAGCGCAAGCGCCGCGAATTCCAGGAAGACCTGAACCAGCGCAAGAACGAAGAACTGGCCTCGGTGGTGGAGCGCGCCAACAAGGTCATCAAGCAGATCTACGAGTCTGAAAAGTACGACCTGATCCTGCAGGAAGCGGTGTTCGCCGGCGCCCGTGTCGACATCACCGACAAGGTCATCAAGGCGCTCAACGCCCAAGGCGGGAAGTGAACTAGTCGCCCCCAGGAAATGTCTTCGACATTCCTACCCCATGGGTCAAGCAAAGTGGCAAAGCCACATTTGCTTGAGAGCCGTGGCTGATGTCACTGGTGTTGCCCTCGGCGAAATCGCCCGGCAACTCGGCGGCGAACTGATCGGCAACGAAAACACGGTCATCGACCGCATCGGTGCACTCGTCGATGCCACGCCATCGACGATCTCGTTTTATTCGAACCCGCGCCTGCGTGCCCAGCTGGACACTTCGTGTGCCGGCTGTGTGATCGTCAACCCCGCAGCGCGTGACGCCGGCGTGGCCCGCGGTGCGGTGATCGTCACCCCCGACCCTTACCTCTACTACGCGCGCCTGACGCAGTGGTGGGCCGCTCGCGTTCTGCCGACGCTGCAACCGGGGGTGCACGCGAGCGCGATCGTCGACCCGACGGCCAAGGTCTCGCCCGGTGCCCTGGTCGGCCCCTTCGTCGTGATCGAAGCCGGGGCCAGTGTCGCCGACGCTGTGCAGATCGGTGCGCACAGCTTTGTCGGCGCGGGCGCCAGCATCGGCGCGGGTACGCGGTTCGCAGCGCGCGTGACCTTCGGGGCTCGCTGTTCGATCGGGGCACGCGGCATCGTGCACAGTGGCGCGGTCATCGGTGCCGACGGCTTCGGCTTCGCGCCCACTGAAGGCCGCTGGGAAAAGATCGAGCAGCTCGGGGCGGTGCGCATCGGCGACGACGTGGAGATCGGCGCCAACACCTGCATCGACCGCGGCGCGCTCGACGACACCGTGATCGAAGAAGGGGTGAAGCTCGACAACCAGATCCAGATCGGCCACAACGTGCGCATCGGCGCGCACTCGGCGCTGGCCGGCTGCGCGGGAGTGGCCGGCAGTGCGGTCATTGGCAAACATTGCACCGTGGGTGGCGCCGGCATGGTCGTCGGGCACCTCGAGCTGGCCGATCACGTGCACATCTCGGCCGGCTCGATGGTCATGCGCTCGATCCGCAAGCCGGGGGTCTACACCGGCGTGTTTCCCATAGACGAGAATGCGTCCTGGGAAAAGAACGCCGCCACGCTGCGCCAACTGCACTCGATGCGCGACCGGCTGCGTGCGCTGGAAAAGAGCCTGCTCGACAACAACGACCCGAAGACTGCCTGACGATGGACATCCACGAAATCCTGAAGCGCCTGCCGCACCGCTACCCGTTCCTGCTGGTCGACCGGGTGCTCGAGCTGGAAAAGGGCCAACGCATCAAGGCGCTGAAGAACGTGACGATGAACGAGCCCTACTTCGTCGGTCACTTTCCGCACCGCCCGGTGATGCCCGGCGTGATGATCCTGGAAGCGCTGGCGCAGGCCGCAGCGATCCTGGCGTTCGACAACATGGGCGTGTTCCCCGACGACAAGACGGTGTTCTATTTCGCCGGCATCGACGCTGCGCGGTTCAAGCGCCCGGTCGAGCCCGGCGACCAGCTCGTGCTCAACGCCACGCTCGACCGCATGAAGGCCAGCATCGTCAAGTTCACGGCGCAGGCCACGGTCGACGGCGCCATCGCAGCCGAAGCCGAGCTGCTGTGCACGATGCGCCGGATTCCCTGAGCACCGGCTGAATTGGGCATGAGCAACATCCACCCCACGGCGATCGTCGAGGCAGGCGCCGAGCTTGACGCTTCGGTCACGATCGGTGCCTACAGCATCGTGCGCGAACACGTGCGCGTGGGGCGCGGCACGAGCATCGGGCCGCACTGCGTGATCGAGGGCCACACCACGATCGGCAGCGACAACCGCATCTTCCAGTTCTGCTCGATCGGGGCGGCGCCGCAAGACAAGAAGTACGCAAACGAGCCGACCGAGCTGCACATCGGCGACCGCAACACGATCCGCGAGTTCTGCACTTTCAACACCGGCACGGCGCAAGACAGCGGCGTGACGCGTGTCGGCTCAGACAACTGGATCATGGCCTACGTGCACATCGCGCACGACGTGCAACTCGGCAGCCAAGCGGTCCTGGCAAACAACGCCACGCTCGCCGGCCACGTGCATGTGGGCGACTGGGTGATCGTGGGCGGGCTCTCGGGCGTGCACCAGTTCGTGAAGATCGGTGCGCATGCCTTCGTCGGCTTTTCGAGTGCCGTGACGCAAGACGTGCCGCCCTACATGATGGTCGACGGCAATCCGCTCGCGGTGCGCGGCTTCAACGCCGAAGGCCTGCGCCGGCGTGGTTTCGGGCCCGAGAGGCTGGCTGCCGTGAAGCAGATGCACCGCCTGCTGTACCGCAACGGGCTCACGTTCGCCGAAGCCGGCGCGGCCGTCGCTGCGCTCGCGCTCGACATGCCGGAAGCGGCAAGCGACGTGCAGTTGATGAGCGAGTTCCTCGCCCGGGCCACGCGCGGGATCGCGCGCTGACACGCTGACAGCCATGGATTCGAACGCACCTCGGCTGGCGATGGTGGCAGGTGAAGCTTCGGGCGACCTGCTGGCCGGGCTGTTGCTGGGTGGCCTGAAGGCGCGCTGGCCGAACCTGCACGCGGCCGGCATCGGCGGGCCGAAGATGGCGGCCCAAGGCTTCGAGGCCTGGTGGCCGCACGACAAGCTCGCGGTGCACGGTTATTCGATGGAAGTGCTGCGCCGCTACCGCGAGATCTCGGGCATTCGGGCGCAGCTCGTTGAGCGTCTGCTGCGTGCGGATTCAAAAGAGCGGCCCGACGCTTTCATCGGCGTCGACGCACCCGACTTCAACCTCGACCTGGAAGCCAAGCTGAAAGCGCAAGGCATCAAGACCATTCATTTCGTCAGCCCGTCGATCTGGGCCTGGCGCGGCAAGCGCATCCAGAAGATCCGCCAGGCTGCCGATCTGGTGCTCTGCATCTTTCCGTTCGAGCCGCCGATCTACGCCAAGCAGGGCATCGCAGCCGCCTACGTAGGCCACCCGCTGGCCGATGCAATTCCGTTCGAGGTACCGCGCGCCGCGAGCCGCGCCGCGCTGGGCATCGGCGCCGACGAAACGGTCGTTGCGCTGCTGCCCGGCAGCCGGCGCGCCGAGGTGCAGTACATCGCGCCGCTGCTGCTGGCCGCCGCTGCCGAGATGAACCGCCTGCGCCCCGGCCTGCGCTTCGTGCTGCCGGTGGTGCCAGGCTTGCGGCACCTGGTCGAGCCGCTGCGCAAGCAACTGGCGCCGGGCGTGAGCATCGACCTGCTCGATGGCCAATCGCACGAAGCGCTCGCGGCCTGCGACGTGACGCTCGTGGCCAGCGGCACCGCCACGCTGGAGGCGGCGCTGTTCAAGCGCCCGATGGTGATCACCTATGCGATGCATGCACTGAGCTGGCAGATGATGAAACGCATGAAGTACCAGCCTTGGGTTGGCTTGCCGAACATCCTGCTCGGCGACTTCGCCGTGCCCGAGCTGCTGCAGGGCGACGCCACCGCTGAACGCCTGGCCCATGCCGCGATGGCCTGGCTCGACGACGCCCCGCGCAGCGAGGCACTGCGTTTGCGCTTTGAGGGCCTGCACCGCGAGCTGCGCCGCAACACCGCCGTGGCGGCCACCGATGCGATCGAAAAAGTTCTTGCGGGCTGAACAGCTCGACCTGAGCTTCGTCGCGCCCGGCTCGCTGCTGGCCGGGGTGGACGAAGCCGGTCGCGGCCCGCTGGCCGGCCCGGTGGTGGCAGCGGCCGTGATCCTTGATGACCTGCAGCCGATCGACGGCTTGAACGACTCCAAGGTGTTGAGCCCGCGCCGCCGCGAGCAGCTCTTCGACCAGATCCGCGCGCGTGCCCTGTGCTGCAGCATTGCCCAGGCGAGCGTGGAAGAGATCGACAGGCTGAACATCCTGCAGGCGACCTTGCTCGCCATGCAGCGTGCGGTCGACGGCCTGCGCCTGCGCCCGCACAAGGTGCTGGTCGACGGCAACCGCCTGCCGCTGCTGAAGGTACCGGCTGAGGCTATCGTGCGTGGCGACTCGAAGGTCAAGGCGATCTCGGCCGCGTCGATCCTGGCCAAGGTGCACCGCGACCGTCTGTGCATGGAGTTGCACGCCTTGTACCCGCAATATGGTTTCGACGGGCACAAAGGCTACCCCACGTCGGCGCACCTGGCGGCGCTGCGCGAGCATGGCGCCTGCGAGCAGCATCGTCGCAGTTTTTCGCCGGTGCGTGAGTTGCTCTGACATGAGCGACAGCGCCACCGTCAAGCACATCACCTCGCGCGACAACCCGCTGCTGCAGCGCTTGCGCAAGCTCGCTGCCGACCCCGCGGCCTACCGCAAACTGGGCGACGTCTGGATCGAAGGTGAGCACCTGTGTTCGGCCTTCGTGCAGCGTGGCGGCGCAGCGGCGCTGTCCGTCATCACCGAAGAGGCGTGGCAGGTGCCTGCGCTGCGTGCGCTGGCCGGACGCGCGGCTTCGGTGGTCATGATCCCGCTGCCGCTGATGGCCACGCTGAGCGCGCTCGAATCGCCAGCCCCGCTGGGCTTTGTGTTGCCTTGGGCGGGTGCGGGGCAGTTGGCCATCGACCAGCCCAGCGTGGTGCTCGACCGGCTTCAAGACGCTGGCAACGTGGGCAACATTCTGCGCAGCGCATCGGCGTTCGGGTTCACACAGGTGATCGCGCTGAAGGGCACGGCGGCGCTGTGGTCGCCCAAGGTCTTGCGCGCCGGGATGGGCGCGCATTTCGCGCTGCGATTGATCGAAGGTGTCGACGAAGCAGCGCTCGGGTCACTGCGGATGCCGATGCTCGCCACGAGTTCGCACGCCAACCGGTTGCTTCACGAGGCTGCGTTGCCGTGGCCGTGCGCCTGGCTCATGGGGCATGAAGGGCAGGGCGTTTCGCCAGCGTTGATGCAGCGCTGCGCGCAAGCGCTGCGCATTCCGCAGCCGGGTGGTGAAGAGTCGCTGAACGTTGCGTCGGCCGCGGCCGTGTGCCTTTATGAATCGGCGCGGCAGCGGGGCTGAGCTCAGGCGGCGGAGGTGTCGGGTTGCTCGCGAAGTGTGAGCGATGCTGGCGAGGCCATCGGGTGACTGGCTCCGTTCGTGTCCCCCGTCAGGGCTTCGCCCAGCCTCCTCCTTAACCTCTCTGCGCCAGTCACCCGACGCCCTCGCCAGCAGGCAAAGCTCGGCGCGCACGCGCCGCCGCTCACTCTGCTCAATACATCAATCGATCCGGCCGCAGATCACGCAGGATCGTCGTGGCGATTTCCTCGATCGACTTGTGCGTCGACGACAGCCAGGCAATGCCTTCACGCCGCATCATGCCTTCAGCTTCCTTCACCTCGTGCCGGCAGTTCTCGACCGACGCGTACTTGCTGCCGGGCCGGCGCTCGTTGCGGATCTGGCTCAGGCGTTCGGCATCGATGGTCAGGCCGAAGCACTTCTTCTTGTACGGCGCGAGCGTCGAAGGGATCTGCCCGCGGTCGAAGTCTTCCGGAATCAGCGGGTAGTTCGCCGCCTTGATGCCGTGCTGCATGGCAAGGTAGAGCGAAGTGGGCGTCTTGCCACTGCGGCTCACGCCGACCAGGATCACGTCGGCGTGCGCCAGGTTCTTCGACGATTGGCCGTCGTCGTGCGCGAGCGAGAAGTTGATGGCCTCGATGCGGTCGGTGTATTCCTGGCTCTTCGAGACGTCGACGAAACGGCCGATTCGGTGGTTCGAGGTCATGCCGAACTCGGCTTCGAGCGGTTCGATGAAGGTGTTGAACATGTCCAGCACCAGGCCCTTGGATTCGGCCTTCACGATCGCCAGGATCTCTGGGTCCACCAGCGTGATGAAGACCACCGGCTTGCGGCCTTCGGCATCGGCCGTGTGGTTGATCTCGCGCAGCACCTGATGCGCCTTGTCGGCGGTGTCGATGAAGGGCCGGCGCACGTGGCGCGATTTGATCGCGAACTGCGACAGGATCGAATTGCCGAAGGTCTCGGCTGTGATGCCCGTGCCGTCGGAGACGAAGAAGACAGTGCGATTGGCCATGGTTGCAGGGAGGCGCCGTTCGTGGGGGATGGTCCGGATGATAGGCAGTTCGCCTCTAGAATCGACCTCACGCTTCCATTCCGCACCCGATGAACGCCGCCCCCACCCCCGTAGAAGCCCCTTTGGGCCGGGCGTGCACTCGGGCAGTCCTGACCCTCGAGCCCTGCTCGGGTCGCTGGCGCCGCGACGCTGAAGCACCGATTTTTCACCATCCTGGAGCTTTCCCATGTCAACCAGCCCCTTGGCGACCGCCCTGGTCGCCCCGTTCGAACACCTGAGAATGACCGACGTCGAGGCGGTCGGCGGCAAGAACGCATCGCTCGGCGAAATGATCAGCCAACTGGCCGCCTCAGGTGTGCGCGTGCCGGGCGGCTTCGCCACCACCGCGCACGCGTTCCGGCAGTTCCTGAAGCACAACGGCCTGGCGGAGCGCATCGAAGCGCGGTTGGCCACGCTCAACACCGAAGACGTGCGCGCGTTGGCCGCGGCCGGCGCCGAGATCCGCCACTGGATTGAAACCACGCCGTTCCCGCCTGAGCTCGACGCGGCAATAGCGTCTGAATTCGCCAAGCTGACCGCCGGCAACCCGGGCGCGTCGTTCGCGGTGCGCTCGTCGGCCACCGCCGAAGACCTGCCGGACGCGTCTTTCGCCGGCCAGCAGGAAACCTTCCTCAACGTCGTCGGCATCACCGAAGTGCTGGCGAAGATGAAAGAGGTGTTCGCCTCGCTCTACAACGACCGTGCCATCAGCTACCGCGTGCACAAAGGTTTCGCACACAGCGATGTGGCCTTGTCCGCCGGCGTGCAACGCATGGTGCGCTCCGACCTCGGTGCGGCCGGCGTGATGTTCACGATCGACACCGAGAGCGGCTTCAAGGACGTGGTCTTCATCACCTCGAGCTACGGTCTCGGTGAAACGGTGGTGCAGGGCGCTGTGAACCCGGACGAGTTCTATGTGCACAAGCCCGCGCTGCGTGCCGGCAAGCACGCGATCATCCGCCGCAACCTCGGCTCCAAGCTGATCAAGATGGAGTTCGCCACGCCCGAAGAAAAGTCCGCCAGTGGCCGGCTCGTGAAGACGGTCGACACCGCTCACGAACACCGTAACCGCTTTTCTCTGAGTGACGCCGACGTGAGCGAACTGGCCGGCTACGCGCTGACGATCGAGCAACACTACGGCCGTGCGATGGACATCGAGTGGGGCAAGGACGGCAGCGACGGCAAGCTCTACATCCTGCAGGCGCGCCCCGAAACCGTGAAGAGCCAGCAAGAAGGCAAGGTCGAGCAGCGCTACAAGCTCAAGAGCAGCGGCACGGTGCTCGCCGAAGGCCGTGCGATCGGCCAGAAGATCGGCACCGGCCCGGTTCGCATCGTGCACAGCCTGGCCGACATGGACCAGGTGCAGGCCGGCGACGTGCTCGTCACCGACATGACCGACCCGAACTGGGAGCCGGTGATGAAGCGCGCTGCCGCGATCGTGACGAACCGCGGCGGGCGCACCTGCCACGCGGCGATCATCGCGCGC
>JBDTTU010000092.1:0-17318 GCA_039930465.1 Burkholderiales bacterium | reverse complement strand
GGTTGCGATCGACGAGCACGGTGATCAGCTCGACATCGCGCAGCCCATCGGCCGAGACCGTGATCGGCACGTTCATCGGGTCTTCGGCAAACGCCGGCGCCAGCACCTTGACGCGCGCATCGAACTCGACCGGGTCGCTGCCGAGAAACTCTCGCTTCAGGTCGGGCCACTGGTACGAACCGAACGGGTCGCCGCCGGTCGATGCAGCGTCAGCATGTGCGCACGACGGCACCAACAGCACCGACCCCACGAGCCCGAGACTGGCGAACAAGAAGCGAAACAGGGTCAAGCTCATGGTCGGACCCTCAAGCAACTATCGTGCGCCCCCGGCGGGGCATGCGCGCGCGCCCTTGCGGCCCGAATCGTGACAGTCGACGAACGCGCTGTGCCTTCGCGTGACAGCGCGCTGAGCAGGCCCCCGCGTTAACGCGCATGCCGGGCCGCGCAACTGTTCAGATCTGAAGCACCTTCTAGCCTCGACTCGGCGTGTTCGCCACGATCGGCGCCTGGCACACGCCATGCACTTCAAGAGGCGCGGAGCGGCAAGTCTGCAATGCCGCAGGGTTTATTCATTCATTCGTTAGCCAACCGGAGACACACCATGGACATGTTCGAACTGAAGACCGCGGGAATCGACACCGAGTACCCCTACAAGAAGAAGTACGGCAACTACATCGGCGGGCAGTGGGCCGCGCCGGTGTCGGGCGACTACTTCGACAACATCTCGCCGATCAACGGCAAGCCCTTCTGCCAGATTCCGCGTTCGAAGGCCGGCGACATCGAGCTCGCACTCGATGCTGCCCACAAGGCCCGCCACGGCTGGGCCCAGACCTCGGTGACGGATCGCGCCAACGTGCTGCTGAAGATCGCCGACCGCATGGAGCAGAACCTGAAGGTGCTGGCCCTTGCCGAGACCATCGACAACGGCAAGCCGCTGCGCGAGACCATGGCCGCCGACCTGCCGCTGGCGATCGACCACTTCCGCTACTTCGCCGGCTGCATCCGCGCCCAGGAAGGCAGCCTGTCCGAGATCGACGGCAACACGGTCGCCTACCACTTCAACGAGCCGCTCGGTGTCGTCGGCCAGATCATTCCGTGGAACTTCCCGCTGCTGATGGCGGCGTGGAAGCTGGCGCCCGCGATGGCCGCCGGCTGCTGCATCGTGATGAAGCCGGCCGAGCAGACGCCCGCTTCGATCCTGGTGCTGATGGAACTCGTCGGCGACCTGATCCCCCCCGGTGTCGTCAACATCGTCAACGGCTTCGGCAAGGAAGCTGGCGAGGCACTGGCCACCAGCAAGCGCATCGCCAAGATCGCCTTCACCGGTTCGACGCCGGTGGGCAAGCGCATCTTGCAGGCCGCGGCCGAGAACCTGATCCCGTCGACCGTGGAACTGGGCGGCAAGAGCCCCAACATCTTCTTCGAAGACGTGATGAACGCCGACGACGCGTTCCTGAACAAGACGCTCGAAGGCCTGGCGATGTTCGCGCTCAACCAGGGCGAGGTCTGCACCTGCCCGTCGCGCATCTTCATCCAGGAGTCGATCTACGAGAAGTTCATCCAGAAGGCGATCGCCCGCGTCGAAGCCATCAAGACCGGCAACCCGCTGGACGCCTCGACGATGGTCGGCGCCCAGGCTTCGCAAACGCAGCTCGACAAGATCCTCAGCTACATCGAGATCGGCAAGGGCGAGGGCGCGAAGTGCCTGACCGGCGGCTCCCGCAACCTGATCGGCGGCGGTCTGGACGCGGGCTACTACGTCAAGCCCACGATGCTGCTGGGCAACAACAAGATGCGCGTGTTCCAGGAAGAAATCTTCGGCCCGGTCGCGTCGGTGCTGACCTTCAAGGACGAGGCCGAAGCGATCGAACTGGCCAACGACACGAACTTCGGTCTCGGCGCTGGCGTGTGGTCACGCGATGGCGCGCGTGCCTATCGCATGGGTCGCGCGATCGAGGCCGGTCGTGTCTGGACCAACTGCTACCACCTGTACCCGGCGCACGCCGCGTTCGGCGGCTACAAGCAGTCGGGCATCGGCCGCGAGACGCACAAGATGGCGCTCGGCAACTACCAGAATACGAAGAATCTGCTGGTGAGCTACGACCCGAATGCGATGGGATTCTTCTGATTGACTGAACTGCAACGCGCCGCCGGCCCGAATGAAGTAACCCGGGCAACGCCTTCGCCCGGGGCGAGCGCGGATCTGCGGTCGGGCACTCACGTCTGGCCTTGCACCGGCTGGCCGCGCTGCGCCGCCGCCATTCGACCCTGCCGGCCTGGCCGTGGCGCGGCGAATCTTCGGCACCCGCCGGGTCGCCGGGCTGGCGGCCATCGAGACCTGCCGCGTGGCTCGAATACTCGCCCTCTAACCGTGCAGCCGGCTGTGCCTCGGCACGCTGGCCAGCAGGAATTCCATCTGGTCGGCGAGTATTCGCCGGCCGCGCAGGATCATGTCTTCGTGCAGGTTCGGCACGTAGGGCAGGTACATCAGCGACATGTTCGCTTCTTCCGGCAGGCGGTTGCCCTTGTGGCCGTTGCAGGGGCGGCAAGCGGTGATGCAGTTCATCCAGGTGTCGTGCCCGCCGCGTGAGGTGGGGATGATGTGCTCGCGGGTCAGCTCGTCGAAGTGGCATTGGTCGCCGCAGTAGGCGCAGATGCCGCGGTCGCGTGCGAAGAGCTTGGGGTTCGACAGCGCTGGCGTTTGCCGCCAGGCCCGGCTCGGCACCGAACCTTTCACCGCGATGATCGGGTGCACCTCGATGCGCGACTGCAATCCGGTGCGGCGCTGCGTGCCGCCGCGCAGGACAAAGAACGTGTCCCCCAATGTCCAGGCGACACCTTCGCTGGCGTAGATGACGGCGGCTTCCTTGGCCGAAATCCACGCCTGCGGCCGACCGGAAATGTCGAGTTGCAGTACTTCCATGAGGCTTCGAGCGTAATGCATGGCGAGGTGTTTCCTCAAGACCTCCATCATGCGCTCAACGCATGAATGCTGCGCCGCCGCCACACAGCGGCTGCCTGCCGGTCATCGGCGCGTCACGCAGGTCAGCGTGGGTAGAGCCCGCGTTCGCGCGCCATCAGGCGCGTCAGGCCGAGCAGCGCACCGATGTTCGGCATGTCGACATTGAAGCGTTTGCCGATCTCGTGCACCGCGCTCACCAGCGCGTCGAGTTCGAGTGCGCGGCCGGCCTGCGCGTCTTGCAGCATCGAGGTCTTGAAGCCGCCGAGTTGGCGCGTGACCGCCATGCGTTCTTCGCCCGACTGCGTGATCGGGCAGCCGATGCGCGCGCCGATCAGCGCCGCTTCTTCCATCGCCCGCAGGATGAAACCGTGCACCAGCGGGTCGTCGAGGATGTGGTCGGTGGTCGCGCCGGTCAGGGCCGAGACCGGGTTCATCGTCATGTTGCCCCACAGCTTGAACCAGATGTCTTGGCGAATGTCGGCGCTGGCTTCGGCCTTGAAGCCAGCCTTTGCGAGCGCCGCGCAGACCGCGCTCGTGCGCACCGAAGTGCCACCCGCCGGCTCACCCACGATCAGCCGGTCGCCGAAGCCATGCTGCACCACGCCGGGCTGCGGGCTCGAACAGGTGAAGTGCACCACGCAGCCGAGCACGCGCGCGAGCGGGATCGAGGCTTCGATGCGGCCGTCGGCGTCGATGCTGGTCAGGCGTTGTGCCGCGCCGCCCGGCCCACCGGCCTGCAGAAACCACCACGGCACACCGTTCATCGCCGGCATCACCACGGTCTGCGGGCCGAGCAGCCACTGCAGGCCTTCAGCCGCAGCGGCCAGCGCCGGGCCCTTCAGCGCGACGATCACCAGGTCTTGCGGGCCGAGTTCGCGGGCGTCGTCGCTGGCGCGGATCGGCGTGCTCGATTCCTGCCCGGCGGCCAACAGACGCAGCCCGTGTTCGCGCAGCGCGGCCAAGGTCTTGCCGCGCGCCAGCGCCGCCATGTCGAACCCGGCGGCCGCCAGACGCGCCGCCAGGAAACCGCCCACCGCACCCATGCCCACCACTGCGATCTTCACCAATCCACCTCTTGCCACGCCACAGGGAAGGGCGATGGTAGCGGCCCGGCACGCCGCAGCGGCCACCCGAGCGCCCCAGGCGGCATGAGCTCATGAAGCACTTCTAGGCGCTGAACCCTAGAAAAAGACCGTAAATCGCGGGCGGCATGCGGTCGCAGCCCAGCGATCTTCTGCAAAATAGCACGATCGTTCGTTTTGACAGCCCACACTGGGCGCACCCTGCCGTGACCGACAACGCACCGACCACCAGCGAACCCGCCCGCGACGCCACGAGCCCGCAGCGCCCGCTGTTGAAGGGCCGCCAGACGCGTGCGACGATCCTCGACGCGGCCTTGGCGCTGGCCTCGCACATGGGGCTGGAAGGTTTGTCGATTGGCGCACTGGCCGAAGTCACGCAGATGAGCAAGTCGGGCGTGTTCGCGCACTTCGGCTCGCGCGAAGAGCTGCAGATCTCGGTGGTGCGCGAGTACCACGCCCAGTTTGCCGAAGAGATTTTCGAGCCCGCGATGGCCGCACCGCGCGGCCTTCCGCGCTTTCGTGCGTTGTTCGACCGCTGGTTCAAGCGTGTCTCTGTCGAGATCGACGCCGGCTGCATCTACATCAGCGGCGCGGTCGAGTTCGACGACCGCCCCGGCCCCGTGCGCGACGCGCTCGTTGGCATGGTGCAGACCTGGCACCTGGCGTTGGTGCGGTCGATCGACATGGCCATCGAAGAAGGCCACCTGCGAGCTGACACCGACGCGCAGCAACTGCTCTTCGAAGTGCACGGCCTGATCCTGGCGCTGCACCACGACGCGCGGTTCCTGCGCCGCCCGGGCGCCGATGCACGCGCGCGCGCCGGCTTTGAGAACGTTCTGTCGCACTACATCGCCACGGCCCCGGCTGTGCCCCGTGCGCGCAGCAAGCGCGCCGCCAAGCAAGCCTAGTTTCCCCTCAGGAGTTCACATGCCCCAATACACCCCGCCCCTGCGCGACATGCAGTTCGTGATGCACGAGGTGCTCAACGCCGTCGATGAACTCAAACAGCTGCCGGCCCACGCCGACATCGATGTCGAGACCATCAATGCGGTGATCGAAGAGGGCGGCAAGTTCGCCAGCACCATCCTCGCGCCGCTCAACCAGAGCGGTGACGAAGAGGGCTGCGTGCTCGACAAAGCCACGCACGAAGTGAAGCCGCCGAAAGGCTTCAAGGAAGCCTACGCACAGTTCGTCGAAGGCGGCTGGCCGGCGTTGAGCTGCGACCCGGCCTTCGGTGGCCAGGGCCTGCCGCACATGGTCAACCAGTGCATGTACGAGATGATGAACTCGGCCAACCAGGCCTGGACCATGTACCCCGGCCTCTCGCACGGCGCGTACGAAGCGCTGCACGCGCACGGCTCCGACGAGCAGAAGGCGTTGTACCTGCCCAAGCTCACCAGCGGCCAATGGACCGGCACGATGTGCCTGACTGAATCGCACTGCGGCACCGATCTGGGCATGCTGCGCAGCAAGGCGGAACCGCAGCCTGACGGCACGTACAAGATCACCGGCAACAAGATCTTCATCTCGGCCGGCGAACACGACATGGCCGAGAACATCATCCACCTCGTGCTCGCGCGCCTGCCCGACGCACCGGCCGGCTCGAAGGGCATCTCGCTCTTCGTCGTGCCCAAGTTCAAATTGAACGCCGACGGCGGAATAGGCGAGCGCAACCCGATCTACTGCGGCGGCCTCGAACACAAGATGGGCATCCACGGCAACGCCACGGCGCAACTGAACCTCGACGGTGCGGTAGGCACCCTCGTCGGCCAGCCGAACAAAGGCCTGGCAGCGATGTTCGTGATGATGAACGCGGCGCGCCTGGGTGTCGGCATGCAGTCGCTCGGCCTGACCGAAGTGGCCTACCAGAACGCTGCTGCGTACGCCAAAGACCGCATCCAGATGCGCTCGCTGTCGGGCGTGAAAGCGCCCGACAAGCCCGCCGACCCGATCATCGTTCACCCCGACGTGCGCAAGATGCTGCTGACCGCGCGCGCCTACGCCGAAGGCGGCCGCGCGCTGGCGATGTGGACGACGCTGCAGCTCGACAAGGAGCTTGCGACCGACGACGAAGAGCTGCGCGCCGAGTGCGCCGACATGGTGGCGCTGGTCACCCCGATCGTCAAAGCCTTCCTGACCGACAACGCCTGGATCGCCACCTCGCACTGCATGCAGGTCTTCGGCGGCCACGGTTTCATCCGCGAATGGGGCATGGAGCAATTCGTGCGCGACGCGCGCATCAACATGATCTACGAAGGCACCAACACGATCCAGTCGCTCGACCTGCTGGGCCGCAAGGTGCTGGGCGACAACGGCGCGAAGCTGAAGAAGTTCGGCAAGCTGGTGGCCGAGTTCGTGGACGAAGAAGGCACCAATGAGGCGATGCAGGAGTTCATCAACCCGCTGGCCGAGCTGGGCGAGAAGGTCACCAAGCTGACGACCGAAATCGGCATGAAGGCTTTCAAGAACCCCGACGAAGTGGGCGCGGCGGCGGTCGACTATCTTCGTGTGTGCGGCCACCTGGTGTTCGGCTACTTCTGGGCCCGCATGGCCAAGGTGGCGCTGGCGAAGGTGGACGGTGGCGACCCGTTCTACAAAGCCAAGTTGATCACCGCGCGTTTTTACTTCGCCAAGCTGCTGCCGGAAACAGCGACACTCATCCGTACCGCGCGCGCCGGCTCGGCTTCGCTGATGGAAATGGACGAAGCCTGGTTCTGAGCGTGCGAGAGACAAAACATCGGAGACACAAACAATCATGACTCGCACCACCCGCCACCTGGTCGCAGCGCTCGGCCTCGGCCTGTTTGCAGCACTCGCCCACGCACAAGCCACGCCGGCCGGCTTGTGGAAGACGATTGACGACAAGACCAAAAAAGAGCGCTCGCTGATCCGCATCACCGACAGCGGGGGCGTGCTCACCGGTCGCCTCGAGAAGTCGCTCGACCCCGACTCGAAGCCGGGCGAGGTGTGCGACAAATGCAGCGACGAGCGCAAGGACAAGCCGCTGATCGGCATGGCCCTCATTCGCAACACAAAACAGAACGCCAGCGACCCCGCGATCTGGGACGGCGGCGACATCACCGACCCCGACAACGGCAAGGTCTACAGGCTGCGCCTCAAGCCGCTGGATGGTGGCAAGACGCTCGAGGTGCGCGGCTACATCGGGCCGTTTTACCGCAACCAGACCTGGGTTCGAGTCGAGTAACGACCTGGGTCCACTGAATTCAAAATAAGGAACATCACCATGAATCGATTCCCCGTGCGCAAGGTGGCCGTGCTCGGCGCCGGTGTGATGGGCGCGCAGATCGCCGCCCACCTCGTCAACTGCAAGGTGCCCGTGATCCTGTTCGACCTGCCCGCGAAAGAAGGCCCGAAGAACGGCATCGTCATCAAGGCGGTCGAAGGCCTGAAGAAATTGAAGCCCGCGCCGCTCGGCGTGCCCGAAGACGCCGCGCTGATCGAGCAGGCGAACTACGAAGAGCACCTCGACAAGCTCAAAGAGTGTGACCTGATCATCGAAGCCATCGCCGAGCGCATGGACTGGAAGCTGGCGCTCTATCAAAAGATTGCGCCCGCCGTGGCGCCGCACGCGATCGTCGCGAGCAACACCTCGGGGTTGTCGATCACGAAGCTGTCGGAAGTGCTGCCCGAAGAGATCAAGCCGCGTTTCTGCGGCATCCACTTCTTCAACCCGCCGCGCTACATGGCGCTGGTCGAACTGATCAATACCCCGACGACGAAACCCGAGATCCTCGACCAGCTTGAAGCGTTCGTGACCACCGCACTCGGCAAGAACGTGGTGCGGGCGATGGACACGCCCAACTTCATCGCCAACCGCGTCGGCATCGCCGGCATGCTGGCGACGATGAAAGAGGCCGAGACCTTCGGCCTGAGCTACGACGTGGTCGACGACCTCACCGGCAAGAAGCTCGGCCGCGCCAGCAGCGGCACCTTCCGCACCGCCGATGTGGTCGGGCTCGACACGATGTCGCATGTGATCAAGACGCTGCAGGACAACCTGGCTTCCGACCCGTTCTTCCCGAGCTACGCCACGCCTTCGGTGCTCGCCAAGCTGATCGAACAGGGCGCGCTCGGCCAGAAGACCGGTGCCGGCTTCTACAAGAAGGTGGGCAAGGACATTCAGCGCCTCGACCCCGCGAGCGGCACTTACGTGGCCGGCGGCGGCAAGGCCGACGAGATCGTCGCTCGCATGCTGAAGAAAGCACCGGCCGAGCGCCTGAAGCTGCTGCGTGAATCGAAGAACCCGCAAGCGCAGTTCCTGTGGGCCATTCTGCGCGACAGTTTCCACTACGCTGCCGTGCACCTGGCCGACATTGCCGAGAGCGCGCGCGACGTCGACTTCGCGATGCGCTGGGGCTTCGGCGTGAGCCAGGGGCCGTTCGAGCTGTGGCAGGCGGCAGGCTGGACCACGGTTGCGAACTGGGTCAAGGAAGACATCGACGCTGGCAAAGCGCTCAGCAAGGCGCCCTTGCCGGCCTGGGTCTTCGAAGGCCCGGTCGCCACGAACGGCGGCGTGCACCACGCCGAAGGTTCGTGGAGCGCATCGCACTCGCGCTGGGTGGCGCCGAGCACGCTGCCGGTGTACCAACGCCAGGCCTTCCGCGAATCGGTGATGGGGTCGGGTGCCCCGACACCGCTGAAATCGGGCACCGAGCTGTTCAAGAACGACGAAATGCGGGTCTGGACGCTCGATGGCGAGGTGCTGATCGCGAGCATCACCGCCAAGCTGCACCTGATCGGCCAGGGCGTGATCGAGGGCCTCACGAAAGCTGTCGAACTTGCCGAGCGCGAATACAAGGGTTTGGTGATCTGGTCGCCCGACGACGTTTTCTCGGCCGGTGCCAACCTCGAGCAGATGATGCCGGTGTTCATGAAGAGCGGCGGCAAGGGCATCTTGCCCGAAGTGAAGAAGCTGCAGGACACGATGCTGCGGGTTCGTTACGCCACCGTGCCGGTGGTGGCGGCGGTGCGCGGCATGGCGCTCGGCGGGGGCTGCGAGATTGCGGTGTACACGGCGAAGCGCGTCGCAGCGATGGAAAGTTACATCGGTCTCGTCGAAGTCGGCGTCGGCCTGATCCCCGGCGGCGGCGGTCTGACTTACATCGCGCGCCGTGCGGCCGAGATGGCGAACGCCGGCAACGCGAACGCCGACATCTTCAAGTTCCTGTCCGACGGCTTCACCAACGCCGCGATGGCCAAGGTGGGCACCAGCGCGATCGA
The DNA here is from genome assembly GCA_039930465.1 of Burkholderiales bacterium. Lineage (GTDB taxonomy): Bacteria > Pseudomonadota > Gammaproteobacteria > Burkholderiales > Burkholderiaceae_C > LMDS01. The sequence goes on along the minus strand of JBDTTU010000092.1, from coordinate 8,033 downwards.
GTCGCGCAAGCTCGGCTACCTGCTCTGGAGCGACGTGATCGTGCCGAACAAGGACGAGCTGCTCTTTGTCGCCACCCAGCAGGCCAAGGCCATGTTCGACAGCGGTTACCGCGCGCCGACGCGTACGCTGTTCCCGGTCGCCGGCCGCAACGCGATTGCGACGATCAAGGCACAGCTCGCCAACATGCGTGACGGCGGTTTCATCAGCGCGCACGACTTCCACATCTCGGCATTGATCGCCGACGTGGTGTGTGGTGGTGATGTCGACGCCGGTTCGCTGGTCAGCGAGGAATACCTGATGGCGCTGGAGCGCAAGCACTTCTGCGGCCTGCTCGACCACGAGAAGACGCAGGAACGGATCATGGGCATGCTCCAAACGGGCAAGCCGGTTCGCAACTGAATCTGCTCCTTCCCCCTCTGGGGGAAGGCCGGGATGGGGGTCTTCGCACACCGACACCGCATGGAACACCAAGCCAGTACCGCCGCCAGACAAAATGCCAAGACCTTGCGCATCGTCATGACCGATGCCGAGCGTCGGCTGTGGTCGCGGCTGCGTCGGGAGCAGCTCGGCGTCAAGTTTCGCCGGCAGCATCCGCTCGGCACGTATGTTCTCGATTTCGTTTGTCTCGACGCCAGGTTGGTTGTCGAAGTCGATGGCTCACAACATCTGGATCAGCAGGCCTACGATGAATGCCGCAGCGCGTGGCTTGCGACGCAGGGTTACTCGGTGCTGCGTTTCTGGGCCAACGAGGTTTTGTCGGAAACCGATGCGGTCGTGATCAGCATCATTCAATCGTTGGGGCTTTCGGCGGCGCGCGCCCCCACCCCAACCCTCCCCCAGCGGGGGAGGGAGTCAATCCAAGGAAAAACACCATGAGCAAGCAAGTTCAAGAGGCGTACATCGTTGCCGCCACCCGCACGCCGATCGGTCGTTCGGGCCGTGGCTATTTCAAGAACACCCGGCCCGACGACCTGCTGATCGCCGCGATCAAGAGCGCGATGCTGCAGGTACCCACGCTCGACCCCAAGTCCATCGAAGACGCCATCATCGGCTGCTCGTTCCCCGAGGGCGAGCAGGGCATGAACATGGCGCGTATCGCCGTGGCGCTGGCGTTCTCCAACCCGATTGGCGGCGTGACCGTGAACCGCTTCTGCGCTTCCGGCATCACCGCGATCCAGATGGCGGCCGACCGCATCCGCGTCGGCGAGGCGGATGTGCTGATCGCCGGCGGCGCCGAATCGATGAGCCTCGTGCCGATGGGCGGCAACAAACCCTCGTTCAACCCGGAGATCTTCGAGCGCGACGAGAACATCGGCATCGCCTACGGCATGGGCATCACCGCCGAGAAGGTCGCGGCCCAGTGGAAGGTGAGCCGTGAAGCGCAAGACGCGTTCGCGCTCGAATCGCACCTTCGTGCGATGAAGGCGCAGGCGGCCGGCGAGTTCAGCGACGAGATGACGCCGATCGAGGTGGTGTCGCGCTACCCGAACCTCGGGTCGGGTGATCAAGGCGTGAAGACCCGCACCGTCAGCCTCGACGAAGGCCCGCGCCCCGACACCTCGCTCGAAGGCCTGGCCAAGCTGCGCCCGGTGTTCGCGGCCAAGGGCAGCGTCACGGCCGGCAACAGCTCGCAGACCAGCGACGGCGCGGGTGCGCTGATCCTTGCGAGCGAGAAAGCCGTGAAGCAGTTCGGTCTGACGCCGCTTGCGAAGTTCGTCAGCTTCGCCGCACGCGGCGTTCCGCCCGAGATCATGGGCATCGGCCCGATCGAGGCCATTCCGGCCGCGCTGCGTTACGCCAACCTGAAGCTCGACGACATCGGCTGGATCGAGCTGAACGAAGCCTTCGCGGCGCAGTCGCTGGCCGTCATCAACAGCGTGGGCCTCGACCCGGCCAAGGTCAACCCGATGGGCGGCGCGATCGCACTGGGCCACCCGCTCGGCGCGACCGGTGCGATCCGTGCTGCGACCGTGATCCACGCACTGCGCCGCCACAACCTGAAGTACGGCATGGTGACGATGTGCGTCGGCACCGGGCAGGGCGCGGCAGGCATCTTCGAGCGTGTCTGAATCGCCGTCTTCGCCGATGAGCGCCGAGCGCCGCAGCATGCTGCGGCGTGTCGGCCTTGTGGTGGGCGTGGGCGCGCTCGCGGCGCCGGTGGCGGTGAGCATCGTTCACCCGGCACCGCTGGCGTCGGAGCGATTCGCGTCGGTGGCTTCGGCGCTGAAGACGCTGGAGCGGCTCCGCAGCAGCGCGCCGCGGCTGACCGGGGTGTGGGATCTTCCGCATGTGCTGCACCACACCGCGCAAAGCGTCGAGTATTCGATGGCCGGATTTCCCGAGCCGAAGCCGGCGTGGTTTCGCGCGACGCTCGGCTCCTACGCGTGGGCGCTGTTCAACGCGCGTGGCCAGATGAACCACAACCTCGCAGAGCCGATTCCGGGTGCGCCGGACATTGCACAAGGCCAGGCGCTCGATGCAGCGATCGACCACGCCATGGCGGCGCTGCAGGCCTTCGAACGGCACAGTGGCGCGCTCGCACCGCACTTCGCCTACGGCGCGCTCGACAAGGCCTCTTACACGCGGGCGCACCTGATGCACCTCGCGAACCACTGGAACGAAGCGGCCTGAACGCGCAGGAGCGAACGCATGGAATCACTCAGCCTGGATTCGAACGAAGGTGCTGTGCTGGCAGCGCGGTTCTATGGCGGCCGCGACGTCGGCACCGAGGGTCTGAAGGGTGCCGTCCTGATCGGCGGCGAAGGTTTGAAGGGCGCCGTCCTGATCGGCGGCGCCATGGGCGTGCGCCAGGACTACTACGCGCCGTTTGCCGAATGGCTCGCGGCGCAGGGCTACGCCGTGATGAGCTTCGACTACCGCGGCATGGGCGACTCGCGCAGTGCCGCGCACACGAAATCACTGCGCGGCCTGAACGCCGACCTGTTCGCCTGGGCGCGCGACTACGACACCGCGATCGACGTGCTGCGCGAGCGCGCTCCGAATGTGCCGCTCTACCTGATCGGCCACAGCCTGGGCGCGCAACTGCCCGGCCTGCTGCGCAACCGTGACCGCATCGACGGCCTTCTCTCGGTCGCGGGCGGCAGCGGCTACTGGCGCCACAACGCGCCGCAGCTCAAGCGCATCGTGCTGTACTTCTGGCACGTGCTGGTGCCGGTGGCCACCGCCGTGTGTGGCTACTTTCCTGGCAAACGTTTCGGCAAGGTCGGCGACCTGCCGCGTGGCGTGGTTCTGCAATGGCGGCGCTGGTGCATGGACCCGCGCTACGTGGTCGGCGCCGAAGGCACGAGCGTTCGCACGCAATTCGAGCGGGTGCGCTTCCCGGTGGTCGCTCTGTCGATCACCGACGACGAGCTGATGACCGAGCGCGGCACGCAGGTGCTGATCGATTCGTATGCCAATGCGCCGCGCCGTGTCGAGCGCATCGCACCCGGCGACGTGAGCGCAAAGCGCATCGGCCACTTCGGCTTCTTCCGCGAACAATTCCAGTCTTCCCTTTGGGCGCGCAGTGTCGCGCTGCTGCAGGGCTTTCAGGTTCAACAGGAGACAACAGCATGAGCATCAAGACCGCCACCTTGAACGGCGTGGCCACGATCGAGATCGCGCGCCCGGAAAAGAAGAACGCGATCACCGGCGCGATGTACCAGCAGATGGCCGACGCGCTCAACGCCGCCAAGGCCGATGGCGCCGTGCGCGCGGTGTTGATCACCGGCCAGCCCGGCATCTTCACCTCCGGCAACGACATCGAAGACTTCATGCAGCGCCCACCCGGCACCACCGAATCGCCGGCCTTCGTGTTCATGCGCGCGCTGATGGGCTGCGACAAGCCCGTGATCGCTGCCGTGACCGGCGCGGCGATCGGCATCGGTACCACGCTGCTGCTGCACTGCGACTTCGTCTACGTGAGCGACGAAGCCCGCCTGGCGATGCCTTTCGTGAGCCTGGGCCTGGTGCCCGAGTTCGGGTCGAGCCTGATCGTGCCGCAGCTGATGGGCAACGCGCGCGCTGCCGAGAAGCTGCTGCTCGGCGACCCCTTCACCGGCGCCGACGCGGTCGAGTGCGGCATCGCCAACGCGGTGCTGCCGGCCGGCGAAGTGGTGAACCACGCGCGCCGCATTGCCGAGCGTTTCAACGCGCTGCCGCCGGGGGCCGTGCGCGACACCAAGACGCTGATGCGCCGCGCCCGTGCGCAGAGCGCGCTCGAGACGATTGCGGTCGAAGGCGAACTCTTCGCCAAGCGCCTGCGCAGCCCCGAAGCGCAGGAAGCTTTCAGCGCGTTCTTCCAGAAGCGCAAGCCGGATTTTTCGAAGTTCTGACCGCTCGGCGCTTCGCACGAGCGCCAGCCTGAAACGAAGTCCGATGGAGGCAAGTACATGAACCTCGCAGGCAAGACCCTCTTCATCACCGGCGCCTCGCGCGGCATTGGCCTGGCCATCGCCAAGCGCGCTGCGCACGACGGCGCCAACATCGTGATCGTGGCGAAGACGACTGAAGCGAACCCCAAACTGCCGGGCACGATCCACTCCGCCGCGGCCGAGATCGAAGGGGCCGGCGGCCACGCGCTCGCAGTGCAGACCGACATTCGCGAAGAGGCCAGCGTGCTCGCGGCCATCGAGCTTGCCGTGGCCCGCTTCGGCGGCATCGACATTCTGATCAACAACGCCAGCGCCATCAGCCTCACGCCTACACCGGCCACGCCGATGAAACGCTTCGACCTGATGTTCGGCGTGAACGTGCGTGGCACCTACCTGTGCACGCAGAGCTGCCTGCCCGAGTTGATCAAGTCGGCGCAGGCCGGGCGCAACCCGCATGTGCTGAACATGTCGCCACCGCTGTCGATGCGCGAGCACTGGTTCGCACCGCACGTGGCCTACACGATGGCCAAGTACGGCATGAGCGAATGCACACTCGGCCACGCCGGCGAATTCAGGCCGCATGGCATCGGTGTCAACAGCCTGTGGCCACGAACGGCCATCGCCACCGCGGCCTTGCAGATGATTCCGGGAATAGATCTCGCCCGGTGCCGCAATCCCCAGATTCTTGCCGACGCCGCCTATCTGATCCTGACCAGCGATGCGAAGATCACGAGCGGCAACTTCTTCATCGATGACGAGTTGCTGCGTTCGCACGGTGTGACCGACTTCGAGCGCTACAGCGTCACCCCGGGCACCACCGACTTGATTCCTGACTTCTTTGTCGACTGAGAAACCCTGGCCTTGAACTCCTGGCTCCTCGCCGCCGCCAAGATTGCACTCGCGCCGTTGCTGCTGTGGCAGGGCCGCGAGGTGCGGCGCACCGCATTGCGCCTGCCCGAAGCCGAAGGCCCGCGCGAAGGTGTGGCCGGCACCGGCAAGGTCTGTCTGCGGGTCTTGATCGTCGGTGATTCGTCGGCGGCGGGCGTTGGCGCCAGAAACCAGACGCAGGCGCTGGCCGGGCGCCTGAGCGAAGCGCTGTCGCAGCGCCTCGGCGGTTCGGTGGCCTGGCAGCTCATTGCGCGCACCGGCGACGCCACGCAGGTCACGCTCACGGCGGTGCGCAAACTCTCGTTGCACCCGGCCGACGTGATGGTGACCGCACTCGGCCTGAACGACGTGGTGGCCCAGGTGCCGCCGCGGCTCTGGCTGAAGCGGCTCGACAAGCTCGACCGCGCCGCCGAGAAACGCGCCGGCGTGAAGCACATCGTGCACAGCGGCATCGCGCCGATCCATTCCTTTCCGCTCTTGCCCAACCCGCTGCGCTGGGTGTTGGGCGCCGATGCGCAGCGCTACAACCGCGCGCTCAACACCTGGGTGCAGCGCTGGCCCAACCGCTGGTGGCTGCCACTGCCGTTCGAAAATTCGCAGGCCTCAGACAGCAGCGTGCTGATGGCCGAAGACGGTTTCCACCCCGGCCCGGCAATCTATGCGCTGTGGGCCGAGCAACTCGCCGCAATGATTGCGACCGAGATCGTGCCGAAGCTGCCCGACACCGAGCCGACGCGGCGCAAGCGCGCCTGATTCAGCTCTTGGGAATGAGCCTGGGTTTGCCTTCGCGGTCGATCGCCACGTAGGTGAGGTTGGCTTCGGTCACCTTCACCACATGCAGGTTGGCCGGATCGCGCTCGGCGTAGACCTCGACGTTGACGGTGACCGAAGTCTTGCCGATGCGCTCGACCTTGGCGTAGAAGCTCAGCAGGTCGCCGATCGAGACCGGTTGCTTGAAGATGAACTGGTTCACCGCCACGGTGACGATGCGACCCTTGGCGATGCGCGCGGGGAGCACGGCGCCGGCCAGATCGACCTGCGCCATGATCCAGCCGCCGAAGATGTCGCCGTTGCCGTTGGCGTCGGCCGGCATCGGCATCACGCGCATCACGAGCTGGCGGTCGCCCGGCAATTGCAATGGCGACAGCGAGTCGCCGTCGATGCCCGGCGCGGGCGCACTTGAAACTTCGGGCATATGCTTCACCTGATTCTGTCGACCGCCCGATTCTTCCACTCTTTCCCGATGCGCCCAGCCACTCTTGCCGCCCCACCTTCCACCGATGCCACGGCAAGTGCCCCGCGCTCCGACTGGGCCACGCTCAGGAAGCTGCTGCCGTATGTATGGCGCTGGCGCTGGCGCGTGCTGGTCGCCTTGTCGTTCCTGGTGGCGGCCAAGCTGGCGAACGTGGGCGTGCCGCTGGTGCTCAAGCAGCTCGTCGATGCGCTCGACCTGAAACCCGGCGATCCGCGCTCCGCGCTGGTCGTGCCGGTGGCGCTGCTGTTCGGTTACGGCGCGCTGCGCCTGTCGATCACGATGTTCACCGAGCTGCGCGAGTTTCTGTTCTACCCGGTGGCGGCGCGCATCGCGCGGCGCGTGTCGCTCGAAGCCTTCGAGCATCTGCTCGCGCTCAGCCTGCGCTTTCACCTCGAGCGCCAGACCGGCGGCGTCTCGCGCGACATCGAGCGCGGCTCGCGCTCGATCCAGTCGCTGCTGAACTACACGATCTACAACATCCTGCCGACGCTGGTCGAGATCACGCTCGTGATCAGCCTGCTGTCGGCCAAGTTCGACGGCTGGTTCGCCGCCATCACCTTCGGCACGCTGGTGCTCTACATCGCGTTCACCGTCACCGTGACCGAGTGGCGCACCCACTTCCGGCGCGCGATGAACGAGCAAGACTCGAAGGCCAATACGCGCGCGGTCGACGCGCTGATCAACTACGAGACCGTCAAGTACTTCTCGAACGAGAAGTTCGAGCAGAGCCGCTACGACGAGAACCTGCAGCGGCTCGAGCGGGTCTCGATCAAGTCGCAGACCTCGCTCTCGGTGCTCAACCTCGGCCAGAGCCTGATCATCGCCAGGGCGGTGACGCTGCTGGTCTGGCGCGCCACCGTCGGCGTCGTCGCCGGCACGATGACGCTCGGCGACCTGGTGCTCGTCAACGCGCTGATGATCCAGCTCTACATCCCGCTCAACTTCCTCGGCGTGATCTACCGCGAGATCAAGCAGTCGATGATCGACATGGAAAAGATGTTCGCGCTGCTCGGCCAGAACCGCGAGATCGCAGACGCGCCCGGGGCGAAACCGCTGGTACATGCCGGCGGCGTGGTGCGTTTCGAGCGCGTGCGTTTCGGCTACGACCCCGACCGCACCATCCTGCACGACATCAGCTTCGAGATTCCGGCCGGCAAGACGGTGGCGGTGGTCGGCCCCTCGGGCTCGGGCAAGAGCACGCTGGCGCGCTTGCTGTTCCGCTTCTACGACGTGAACGCCGGGCGCATCAGCATCGACGCGCAGGACATTCGCGAGATCACCCAGCAGAGCTTGCGCCAGGCCATCGGCATCGTGCCGCAGGACACGGTGCTGTTCAACGACACGGTCGAATACAACATCGCCTACGGCCGCCCAGGCGCGGGCCGCGCCGAGGTCGAGGGTGCGGCGAAAGCGGCGCACATCCACAACTTCATCAGCTCAACGCCCAAGGGCTACGACACGATGGTCGGCGAACGCGGCCTGAAACTCTCGGGCGGCGAAAAGCAGCGCGTGGCGA
>JBDTTU010000091.1:0-17704 GCA_039930465.1 Burkholderiales bacterium | reverse complement strand
TCGAGCGGCGGGCCGCGGCGCTTGAGCACACGCACCGCGAGCACATCGGCGCCGCCCGGCCGCAAGGCCAGGCGCAAAGGCGCCGAGGTGGGGCGCTGCGCGGCGCTGGTTTCACGCAGCACAAAGGCCGGCCCGTCGTGGTTGTGCGCGGCGAGCTGCAGGCGGCGCAGCCGCTCGGGCTGCAGGCGCGGCGGCAGCCAGGCCAGCACCGCGCCGACGTGGCCGCTCTTGAGCGCCTGCTCGAGCGCCCACAGGCTGTCGGTGCCGGGAATCACGCGGGTGCGGGTGTTGACGATCAGCAGTTGTTCCACGTCGAAGCCGAGCTGCGCGAGCGCGTGGGCCGAGAGCGCGGCCGGCGGGTCGAACAGCATCACCAGCCGGCCGGCTTTCTGGGTGGCGACCAGACTCGCACCGAGCAGGCGGATTTCACCGATGCCCGGCTGCGGCAGCAGCAGTTCGGTGAGCGCCCGGCGTGGCCAGCCACCGCCGGGCAACTGCGCGTCGAGCGCCTTGAACCCGCTGGGCACGGCCACGTCGGCATGGCGGGAGAGCTGGTGGCCGAGCCAGAGCGTGGGGTGGAGGGTTTCGGGGGCAGGAAAGGGGCGCCGTTGCGAAGGATCGCGCGGTGCGCGCGCGCTGCCCATCCCCGCCGGCGGGGGCGACGGCTGCAGCAGCAACGGGGAAACTGGGGAAACGGCAGCGGGCACGAGGTCCATTTGAATACTGTACGTTTATACAGTTCCGTACGCAAGCCTGGGGTTTCAGGCCGTGCCGGGGCCGGTTGCTCCTGTGCGAAAACACGGCTTGGCATTCAACGCCTGACAACTTATCATTTGCTTTTGGCAACTTGTTTGCATCGATGCCTGAGCCCACCACCGCCACCCGCGTCGAACTGATCCGCGAGTTCAACCGCTTCTACACACGCCGCATCGGCGTGTTGCACGAAGGCCTGCTGCACACGAAGTTCACACTGACCGAATCGCGGCTGCTGTGGGAGCTGGCGCACCACGACGGCAAGACCGCCACCGAGCTGTCGCGCGAGCTCGATCTCGACCCTGGCTACATGAGCCGGCTGCTGCGCGGCCTGAAAGAGCGTGGCCTGCTGAAGACCACCCGCGCCGCGGCCGACGCACGCCACCAGCACCTGAGCCTCACTGCCGCCGGCCGGCGCGCGTTTGCGCCGCTCAACACCCGCTCGCAGGCCGACGTGACAGCCTTGCTGGCCACGCTCACCGAGCAGCAGCAGCAACAGTTGCTGCAGGCCATGGCGCAGATCGAAAAGCTGCTCGGCGACGCTGGCGAGCGCAAGGCCACTTACCTGCTGCGCGCACATCGGCCTGGTGACATTGGCTGGGTCGTTTCGCGCCACGGCGCGCTCTACGCCGACGAATTCGGATGGGACGCGCGTTTCGAAGCACTGGTGGCGCGCATCGCCGCCGACTTCGTCGATCGTTTCGATGCAAAGCGCGAAGCCTGCTGGATCGCCGAACGCGACGGCGCCAACGTGGGCAGCGTGTTCCTGGTGCAGGCGCGCGACGAGACCACACACACCCCGATCGACGGCGTGGCGCAGTTGCGTTTGCTGCTGATCGAACCTTCGACGCGCGGCCTGGGCCTGGGCGTGCGCTTGGTCGACGAATGCGAGCGTTTTGCGCGCCAGGCCGGCTATCACAAGATCGTGCTCTGGACTAACAGCCTGCTGCTGGCCGCGCGCGGCATCTACCGCAAGGCCGGCTACCGACTCGTCGCGAGCGAAGCGCACAACAGTTTCGGCCACGACCTCGTGGGCGAGACCTGGGAACTGGCGCTCACCCGGCCAACACCCCGATGAACGCTGCGCTGCTGGTGCGGATGGGCCGGTGGGTGGCGCAAGATCGGCGGCCATGACAACCCCGCCACCTTGCCCTTGCGGCGCATCAACCGCCCTGCCCTGTGCCGACTGCTGCGGCCGTTTTCACGCCGGGCCGCTGCACCTGCTCGCGCCGACGGCCGAGGCGCTGATGCGCTCGCGTTACAGCGCCTATGTGCTCGACCTGAGGGGCTACCTTCGTGTCACTTGGCACGCGAGCACCCGGCCGGCCGTCATCGAACCAAACCCGCCCGGGCTGAAGTGGCTGGGGCTGGAAGTGCGGCAGCACACGCTGCATGGCGCCGACCACGCCAGCGTGGAATTCGTGGCCCGCAGCAAGCTCGGGGGCCGGGCGCAGCGCCTGCACGAGACCAGCCGCTTCTTGCGCGAAGACGGGCGCTGGTACTACGTGGATGGCGATCTGCGTTGATCCGGGCGCGCGCTGAACCCGTTGGCTCAACCCATGCGCACCGCGTAGATCGGCGGCAGCATCACATCGACCGCGGCCCAGTGGTCGCCAGCGTCGTCACTGCCCCACAGGTTGCCGGTGGTGCTGCCCATCAGCAACTGGCGTCCCGACTCGTCGACGGCCAGGCCGTGGCGGTAGACCAGGTCGTAGCAGTGGCGCTGCGGCAGCCCGCTGCGCGAAGTCTCGAAGCTGCGCCCGCCGTCGCGGGTGCGGTTGACGACCATGGCGCCATCCACCGGCACGCGGGTCTGGTCGGCGATGGCCGGAACGAACCACGCGGTGTCGGCATCCCCGGGGTGCACCGCCACCGCGAAGCCGAAGTTCGAGACCGGCACGCCGGTGATCTCGTGCCACGAGGCCGCGTTGTCGGTCGAGCGCCACATGCCGGCGTGGTGCTGGCACCAGAGCACGTCGGGCTGGGCCGCGCAGCGCACGACGGCATGCGGGTCCTGCACGTTGGGGTCGAGCTGGCGCTCGGGTGGCATGTAGGTTGCGCGCATGCCGCCAGCCCGCGTGACCCACGATGCGCCGTCGTCGGTACTGGCGAGCACACCGCCGACGCTCAGGCCGACCAGCAGCTCGTCGGTGCGCGTGGGATGCGGGCAAATCGAATGGATGCCCGGCACGTCGTAGCCGCCTCCGCACCATTCGGCGCGAGCCGGGTGGTTCCACAGCGGCTCGACCAGTTGCCACGACTGGCCGGCGTCAGACGAACGGAACAGGCCGCCCGGCAAGGTACCGGCCCAGAGCGTGCCGTGCGCGGCTTCCATCGACCAGATCTGCAGCAGCTTCCAGGCCACGCCGGCGAGCGGCTCGCCTTCGGGTTGTGGCGGGTACACCGGCGTCGCCAGTTCGGCCCAGGTGACGCCGCCGTCGTCGGACCCATGCAGCTTCACGCCGAAGTGGCCGAGGTTGAGCGCTGCGAACATGCGCCCGCCAGCAGTGGGCGGCAACACCATCGACACCGGCTCGCCGAGAAAGCTGATGCGCTCGACGCCCCAAGCGCCGGCGCGCTGGCGAAGCTCGAACAGGCCCTTGCGGGTCGCGACCCATGCACGTTGTTCCATCGACGAAGCTCCTCTTTGTTGGTTGGCCTCTTTCAGACGAATGGCGAGGCGGGATATCGACAATGTGGCGAAGTATTTTTCGCTGGCGCTCGGGCGGCTGCAGCCCTAACCGCCCGACAAGGCCTGCATCACGTAAACCTCGCTGTCGGCCTTCAGCGGGTCGGCCAACACCACGCGCTCGTGGCAACGCGCACCGTCGATGAATGCAACAACGTTGGCGCGAAGGTGGCCCTGGTCGTCGAGCACGTAGCCGCGCAAGCGCGGGTTCACGGCGAACGCCGCTTCGAGCGCCGAACGCAAGGTGGCGGCGGGCGCGGTGACCTCGGGTGTTTCCGTGAAACGCTTGAGTTGCTGCGTGAAGACGATGCGGGCCATGCGCCGATGATGCCGTGCTCGGCCGGCTTTGAAAACCGGAACCGCCCGGTGTGTGCCATGGCGCTGCAGTTCAAACCCTGAGGTGGCGCGCGGCAGGGGCACGGCACAATCGAAAGCCTTGCGGCGCCGCCTGGCCGGGTTGCACGCCCGCACCACCATCCATGGAGTCAAGATGAACGGATTGATGATGCAGCAGCCGCTGCTGATCTCGTCGCTGCTGGTCCACGCCGAGCGTCACCACGGCGAGCAGGAAATCGTTTCGCGCCGTGTCGAGGGTGACATCCACCGTTACACCTACCGCGAGCTGGCGTCGCGCTCGCGGCGCATGACCAAGGCCATCGCCGCACTCGGCGTGAAACCCGGCGAGCGTGTGGCCACGCTGGCCTGGAACGGCTACCGCCACATGGAGCTGTACTACGCGGTTTCGGGCTCGGCCTCGGTATTGCACACGCTCAACCCGCGCCTGCACCCCGACCAGGTGGTCTACATCGCCGATCACGCCGAAGACCAGGTGCTGTTCTTCGACATGACCTTCCTGCCGCTGGTCGAGGCCGTGGCCGGCCGCGTCAAGACCATCAAGAAGTTCGTCGCGATGACCGACCGCGCGCACATGCCGAAGGAAAGCAAGATTGCCGGGCTGCTGTGCTTCGAAGACCTGGTCGACGCGCAAGACGACCAGTTCGACTGGCCCGTGTTCGACGAGAACCTGGCCTCGTCGCTGTGTTACACCTCGGGCACCACCGGCAACCCGAAGGGCGTGCTCTACAGCCACCGCTCGACGGTGCTGCACACCTTCGCCATCGCCCTGCCCGACGCGCTGAGCGTTTCTGCACGCGAAACGATCCTGCCGGTCGTGCCGATGTTCCACGTCAACGCCTGGGGCCTGCCCTATGCGGCCTGCATGATGGGCGCGAAGCTGGTCTTTCCGGGCCCGGGGCTCGACGGCAAGTCGCTCTACGAGCTGTTCGAGACCGAGCGCGTCACGATCTCGGCCGGCGTGCCCACGGTGTGGCAAGGCCTGCTCGGTTTTGTCGAAGCCGGTGGCCTGAAGTTCTCGACCATGCGCCGCACCGTGATCGGCGGCTCGGCCTGCCCGCCGGCGATGATGAAGGCGTTCCAGGAAAAGTACGACGTGCAGGTGATTCACGCGTGGGGCATGACCGAGATGAGCCCGGTGGGCACGGCCGCCATCCTGAAGGGAAAGCACCTCGATCTGTCGCCAGAAGAACGCATGGCGGTGCAGAGCACGCAGGGCCGTGCCGTGTATGGCGTCGACATGAAGATCGTCAGCGAAGACGGCAAGGCACTGCCCTGGGACGGCAAGGTCTCAGGCGAGCTGCTGGTGCGCGGCCCGTGGATCATTCAGCAGTACTTCAAGGGCGAAGGCGGCGACCCCCTGGTGGACGGCTGGTTCCCCACTGGCGACGTGGCCACGATCGACGCCGACGGCTACATGCACATCACCGACCGCAGCAAGGACGTGATCAAGTCCGGCGGCGAATGGATCGGCTCGATCGACCTGGAAAACATCGCCATGGCCCACCCGGCCGTGGCGATGGCGGCGTGCATTGCGGCAGCGCACGCGAAGTGGGACGAACGCCCGCTGCTCATCGTGATGAAAAAGCCCGGGGCTGAAGTCACGCGCGACGAGCTGATCGCTTTCTTCGACGGCCGCATCGCAAAGTGGTGGACCCCCGACGACGTGGTCTTCGTCGACGCGATCCCGCTCGGCGCCACCGGCAAGATGCTGAAGAACCGGCTGCGCGAGCAGTACGGCAAGCACCTGCTGGCCAAGGGCTGAACGCAGAAGGATGCAAGCCGGCGTCGTCTACGCCTCCCTCGCCTTCGTCTGGTGGGGGTTGTTTCCGCTGTATTTCCGCCTCGTCACCACGGTGCCGGCGCCAGAGATCCTGGCGCACCGTGTGCTGTGGTGTCTGCTGTTCCTGGCAGGCCTGCTGACGGCGCGCCGCCAGTGGGGCTGGCTGCGCCCGGTGCTGCGGCAGCCCAGGGTGCTGGGCGCCTTCGTCGCCAGTGCCTTGTTGATCGGCGCCAACTGGCTCGCCTACATCTGGGCGGTGTTGCAAGGGCACGTGATCGAAGCGAGCCTGGGTTATTTCATCACCCCGCTGGTCAACGTGCTGCTGGGCGTGACGCTGCTGCACGAGCGGCTGCGCCGCGCACAGTGGGTGGCGCTGGCGATCGCGGCCGCTGGCGTGCTGTGGCTCACGGTGCAGGCCGGCCGGCCACCGTGGATCGCACTCTCGCTCGCGATCAGCTTCGGCGGCTACGGCCTGCTACGCAAGATCGCGGCTCTCGGCGCGCTCGAAGGGCTCACGCTCGAGACGCTGCTGCTGGCGCCGCTGGCCGTGCTGGCACTGGCCATCGCCGGCCTGCACGGCAGCGCCAGCTTCCCGGCACCCGACATGCTGACGAACGTGTGGATGATCGCGCTCGGCCCGATCACTGCCGTGCCCTTGCTGCTGTTCGCGGCTGGCGCGCGGCGCCTGTCGCTGGCCACGCTCGGCATCGTTCAATACCTCGGGCCGTCGATCCAGTTCGTGCTCGGCATCTGGGTCTTCAACGAGCCGTTTTCGGCGATGCGCTTCATCGGCTTCGCCTGCATCTGGCTCGCGCTCGTGATCTACACGTTCGACGGCTGGCGCGTGAGCCGGCGAGTGGCCGTGGCTCCCGCCGCTTGAAACGTCAGGCCGCGACCGGCTCGGGCACCGAGCTGCGGATCAGGTGATCGAACGCACCGAGCGCCGCCTTCGCGCCGTCACCGGTGGCGATGATGATCTGCTTGAACGGCACCGTCGTCACGTCGCCCGCCGCGAAGACGCCCGGCAGCGAAGTCTGGCCGCGGTTGTCGACCACGATCTCGCCGTGGCGTGACAACTCCAGCGTGCCCTTGAGCCACTCGGAATTCGGCACCAGCCCGATCTGCACGAACACACCTTCGAGCTCGACGTGCTTCGCATCGCCGCTCGCGCGGTCGGTGTAACTCAGACCATTGACCTTGCCTTCGGCGCCGGTGATTTGTGTCGTCTGCGCGTTGGTGTGGAACACGACGTTCGGCAGGCTCTTCAGCTTGCTGACGAGCACCGCGTCGGCGCGCAACTGGTCGCCGAATTCGAGCAGCGTGACATGGCCGACGATGCCGGCCAGATCGATTGCCGCTTCCACGCCCGAGTTGCCACCGCCGATCACCGCCACACGTTTGCCCTTGAACAGCGGGCCGTCGCAGTGCGGGCAGTAAGCCACGCCCTTGTTGCGGTATTCCTGTTCGCCTGGCACGTTCACTTCGCGCCAGCGCGCGCCGGTCGAGAGGATCACGGTCTTGCTCTTCAGCGTGGCGCCGTTGGCAAGCTGAACACCGATGAGGCCGTTCTTCTCTGCGGCCGGGATCAGCTTCTCGGCGCGTTGCAGGTTGATGATCTCGACGTCGTACTGCTTCGCGTGCTGCTCCAGAGCGGCTGCGAATTTCGGGCCGTCGGTCTCGAGCACCGAGATGAAGTTTTCGATGCTCATAGTGTCCATCGTCTGCCCGCCCATGCGCTCGGCCAGCATGCCGGTGCGGATACCCTTGCGGGCCGCGTAAACGGCCGCTGCGGCGCCCGCGGGACCACCGCCGACGATCAGCACGTCGTAGGCGTCTTTTGCGCTCAGCTTTGCGGCGTCACGCGCTGCGGCGCCAGTGTCGAGTTTGGAGACGATCTCGTCGACTTCCATGCGGCCCTGGCCGAAATGTTCGCCGTTCAGGAACACCATCGGCACCGCCAGAATCTGGCGCTCTTCCACTTCCTTCTGGTACAGCCCACCATCGATCACCACGCTCATGATGCGCGGGTTCAAGACCGCCATCAGGTTCAGAGCCTGGACCACGTCGGGGCAGTTGTGGCAGGTGAGCGACATGTAGGTCTCGAAGCGAAAGTCTCCGTCGAGACCCTTGATCTGCTCGATCAGTTCGGCCTCGATCTTCGGCGGGTGGCCACCGACCTGCAGCAGCGCCAGCACCAGCGAAGTGAACTCGTGGCCCATCGGGATCGCTGCAAAGCGGATCCGCGGCGCTTCGCCGATGCGGTTGAGCGCGAACGACGGCTTCCGTGCATCCGTGCCGTCGGTCTTCAGCGTGATCCTGTCGCTGAGCGAGACGACGTCTTGCAGCAGGCCGTGCATCTCTTGAGAAGCGGCGCTGTCGTCCAGCGACGCCGTGATTTCGAAAGGCAGCTTCACGCGTTCGAGGTAAGCCCCCAGCTGCGCTTTCAGGTTCGTGTCCAACATCGTGAAGCTCCTTTTCTACTACTTCGGTGACAGGCTCAGATCTTGCCGACGAGGTCGAGCGATGGCGTGATCGTCGAAGCGCCTTCGTTCCACTTGGCTGGGCAAACTTCACCCGGATGAGCGGCGACGTATTGCGCGGCCTTCAGCTTGCGCAGCGTTTCCTTCACGTCGCGCGCAATCGCGTTGTCGTGCACTTCGGCGGTCTTGATCACGCCTTCCGGGTTGATCAGGAAGGTGCCGCGCAGGGCCCGGCCTTCTTCGGGGATATACACATCGAACGCCTTGGTCAGCGCGTGGGTCGAGTCGCCGATCAGCGGGAACTTGGCCTTGCCGACGGCCGGCGAGGTTTCGTGCCAGACCTTGTGGGCAAAGTGCGAGTCGGTGGTGACGATGTAGACCTCGGCCTCCATCTTCTGGAACGCGGCGTAGTTGTCGGCTGCATCTTCCACTTCGGTCGGGCAGTTGAACGTGAAGGCCGCGGGCATGAAGATGAATGCCGACCACTTGCCTTTCAGGCTTTGCTCGGTGACTTCGATGAACTTGCCGTTCTTGAACGCCTGGACCTTGAAGGGCTGGACTTGGGTGTTGATCAGGGACATGGGTACTTCCTTTGAAAGAGTGGGAGGATGAGCGAAATCACTGGGTTAATACTAAGCTATTTGAGAACAGTTCTCAATGCATCCTGGCTATCGACCAGATAGAAAAAGAGCCGGCTCGAGGCCGGCTTGCGGGGCGAGAAAGAGCGGAGCCCGTGTTAGCGCAAATCTCCCGCCAGGTTCGCCAGTGTCTCGGGCACGATCACCGCGTGCGCCGGGTAGTGGGTGTGGTCACAACCGAGCTTCACGCTCGCGCCTGCGCGCACAGCCTCGCGCATGGCCTTGCCGAACTCGAAGCGCACGAAGTGCACTGCAGAAGTCTTTTCCTCGTTTTCCCGATCGAGGTCTTCGTCGGCGATCGCATACACGCGCGCATGGCCTTCGACCTCGACGAACAAGCGGTCTTCGACACCGATCAGCCGCGCCAGCTCACGCTTGCGTTCATGCGCGTCGGGGTACTCGATCATCATCGTGGCCTTCCAGTTGCCACCGTCGGGCACGAGCGCGGCGTAGGCGTCGATCTCGCTCTGGATGCCTTCTTCGTCGAAGATCTTCTCGATGTGCAGCATTTCCTGGATCTGGCGCCGGATCGTGCGCTCGTCTTCGAACTGCACGCTGACGTGCTCGCCCAGATGCACCGTGCGCAGCTTGCGGTGCGCGATGAACTCGGGCTTGGCGCTCTTGCGGATCTTCGCGTAGGCCTCGAGCGTCAGCAGGTTCTCTTTGGTGATGCTCATCTCGTTCACTCCAGCCCGTAGGCGATGCGCACCAGGCTCAGCGGGTGCTGCAGTTTGGCGGCGGGCAAGTTGTTGACGGCCATGCCCTGCGCGATGTGGTGGCCGGCGAGGGCGCAGTCGGAGCTGATGAAATCGGGCTCGTCTTTGGCCATCATCTTGAACACCGGCTTGCCGATCTTCATGGCGTTGGCGTGGAAGGCCGTCTTCACGCCGTAGGTGCCGGCGTGGCCGGAACAGCGCTCGACCGTGTTGAGCTGAACTTCCACGGTCTTGCCGATCAGCTTGAAAACCTCTTCGGTCTTCTTGCCGATCTTCTGCACGCGCCCGTGGCAGGGAATGTGGTAACTCACCTTGCCGAGCGCGGCCTTGAAGTCGAGCTTCAGCAGGCCGTCTTTGTGGCGCGCCATCAGGTACTCGAAGGGGTCGAACATTGCGTCCTGCACGGCCTTCACGTCGGCGTCGTCGGGGAACAGCAGCGGCAGTTCCTGTTTGAACATCAGCGTGCACGAAGGAATGGCGGCGAGGATCGCGTAACCCTCTCTTGCGTACTTCGCCAGCACGGGGATGTTGGCTTCTTTGTGTTTCGCCACGCCGTCCAGGTCGCCGAGTTCGAGCTTGGGCATGCCGCAGCAGCTTTCCTTCTCGACCAGCGTGTAGGCAATGCCGTTGTGCTTGAGCAGCTTGATCAGGTCGAAGCCGATGCCGGGTTCGTTGTAGTTCACGTAGCAGGTCGAATAGATCACCACCTTGCCGGGTGTGCGCTCGCCGTTCACGACCGGGGTGGTGGCGCTGTCTTTCTCGGCGCTCCAGCGAAAACGCTTCGTGCCCAGCTCGGGCAGCCAGGCATCGGGGTGCACGTGCAGCGCGCTGTCGAGCAGCTTGCGCACCGGCTTGGTCTTGTTCATGGCGTTGACCATCTGCACGACGACCGGAATGCCGGCGAACTGACCGTGCGTGTCGGTCGACGCGAGCAGCTTCTCGCCCGCGCCCACTTCACCGTTCCTGAACTTGATCGCCTTGGCGCGGAGCATGGTGTGCGGGAAGTCGAGGTTCCACGGGTGCGGCGGCACGTACGGGCACTTCGTCATGTAGCAGAGATCGCACAGATAACACTGGTCGACCACGCTCCAGAAGTTCTTGTGCTCCACACCATGGACTTCACCGTCGGCGGTGGCGTCGACCAGGTCGAACAGCGTGGGGAACGACTGGCACAGGCTCACACAGCGGCGGCAACCGTGGCAGATGTCGAAGATGCGCTCCATCTCCGTTTCGCACGCTGCCTGGTCATAGAACTCTGGGTTCTTCCAGTCGACCGGGTGGCGCGTGGGTGCTTCGAGGTTGCCTTCGCGTGTGCTCATGGGTGTCCTGGCGGCAAAGCGGATTTGCAATGAACAAGGGGCACGAAGCCCCCTGTTCGGCGAGCGCGAAGCGCGCGTCAGTCCACCAGCGCGTCGAGCGCCTTCTGGTAGCGGTTGGCGTGCGAGCGCTCGGCCTTGGCCAGTGTCTCGAACCAGTCGGCGATCTCGTCGAAGCCTTCGTCGCGCGCGCCTTTGGCCATGCCCGGGTACATGTCGGTGTACTCGTGGGTTTCGCCGGCCACGGCTGCGGCCAGGTTCTGGCGGCTCGAGCCGATCGGCAGGCCGGTGGCCGGGTCGCCCACGGCTTCGAGGAATTCGAGGTGGCCGTGTGCATGGCCGGTTTCACCTTCGGCTGTGGAGCGGAACAGGGCCGCGACGTCGTTCTGGCCCTCGATGTCGGCCTTGTTTGCGAAGTACAGATAGCGCCGGTTGGCCTGCGATTCGCCAGCGAAGGCGTCTTTCAGGTTTTGCTCGGTCTTCGAACCTTTCAAGCCCATGTCGATCTCCTGTGAGTTGAACTGCAAGCGGCTACCGTCACGTCGTCGTTCGAACGAGCAGCACGCTTGACGCTACCCCAGCGCAGAGCCATTCGCCAATACAAACGAGCAATGCAGCATATTGGCTTGGGCTATGCAACGATGATGAATGATAGGCATTCTCACCTTCACACGGAAACGCCGCGGGTTAACCCGAGCAATTGCAGCGCGAGGCCGTGCAGTCGCGCCTGCGGGTCGGCCAGCTCGTGCAACACGTCGAGGTGGTGGGTACCCGGCACAGTCTCGCAAACCGGCACGGCACGCGCGCCCCAGGCGGCCCGGATCGATTCGTTCTGGCGCAAGAATTCTTCGCTCTCATTGGCGCCGACGGTGGCGAACAAGCGCCCTGCCGGTGGCGGGAACAGCACCGGGCTGAGGCGCTGCGCCGAAGCCGGCGCAAGGCGCAGATCGGCCTGCAGAAACGGCGTGTGACACACGGGTTCGAGGTCGAACACACCCGAGACCGAGAGCGCCGATCCGACGAGTTGCTCCGGCAAGTCCAGCCCCACCTGCAGCCAGCGGCAGCACAGCAGCATCGCGGCCAGGTGACCGCCGGCCGAGTGCCCGGCGACGACGATGCGCTTCGGATCGCCACCGTGTTGCGCGGCGTGGCGGAAGGTCCAGGCCAGCGCGCGGGTCATCTGCAGCGCGATGGTCTCGATGCTGACCGACGGGCACAGCGCGTAGTTCGGCACCACGACCATCGCGCCGGCCTGCGTGAAGGCGGGAGCGATGAAGGAGTGGTCGCGTTTGTCGAGCGAACGCCACCAGCCGCCGTGAATAAAAACCAGCACCGGCGCGTCACCGTGCGCCGAAGGAAACAGGTCGAGCGTTTCGTTCGGCCCTTCGCCGTAAGGCAGGTCGATGCGGCAGGCGGTGTTCTCGCGGGCGTGCGCCGAAGCGCGGGCCCATCGCTCGAAGATCTGAGCGTGTTCGGGAATGCGGGCGCGGTTGTTGTATTGCAGGTCCAGCCACGCGGGGTCGAATCGGCTCATGGGCTCTCCGTGGGGTGCATTCGTCGAGGCGCCATCATGCCAAAGCTCGCCGCCGCGGGCTCGGTGAGCCGCTAACGCTGAAACAGCACTGGTACTTCGCTCAGCCTGAGCAAGGTCATCGTCGTGCTGCCCAGCACGAGCTGGCGCAACCGCGAGTGCCCGAAAGCGCCCATCACCAGTATGGCCGGCCCCTGCGCCTTGACGAGCGTGGGCAACACCGCCTGCGGCTCACCCGCCACCAACTCCATGGCCACGGCGAAGCCGGAGGCCTGCAACCCGATTCGCGCTTCTTCGAGTTGCCTGCGCGCCAACGGGGTGTCGACCCCGACCATGGCCAACAAGACCGGCAGGCCGGCGAGCAGGGAACTGGCAGCGACTTTCTCGACGGCCATGCGCGCGGACGCACTGCCGTCGAACGCAACAACGATGCCGCGTGGGGCTTCGAAGTCGTCGGCCGTGGCGACCAGCACCGAGCGCTGCACCCTGCGGATCACGCGCTCCACGTGGTGGTCGAGGTGCACCTTGGCCGACCCGTGGGCGTGGTGGTGTTCGCCGAGCACGAACAGGCGGGCATCGGCTTCCATCTCGAGCACGGTGCTAACGAACTCGCCGTGGCGCAGGCGCGCGTCGAGCCGGGTTGCGCCCGCGGCCGCGGCGCGCTGGCGCGCGGCGGCCAACAGGCGCCTGCCCGCTTCCTGGGCCCGCCTGCTGCGCTCTGCATCGGCGTCGCTCAACGCCTGCAGAAGCGATGCCTGTGCGTTCACGCCGATGGCGCCGCTGTGGTCGGCGCCTTCGGCGCGTTCGGGGTGGCGTTCGAGCACATGCAGAAATTCGAGCGGCAGGGCCAGTCGCCGAGCCGCCCAGGCGGCCCAGTCGATCACCGCGTTGGTGTTGGCCAGCCCGTCGATGCAGCCGTAGACCTTGTTCATGGCGCGTTCTCTTCAGTGCATCAGCCGCTCGACCGCGCCGGGCTTGTCGTGAACGGCGAAGCGGTCGATCAGCGTGGCGCTGGCCTCGTTCAGGCCGAGCACCTCGACCTCGGCACCCTCACGCTTGAACTTGAGAACCACCTTGTCGAGCGCGCTCACGGCCGTGATGTCCCAGAAGTGGGAACGGCTCACGTCGATGCACACCTTCTCGACCACTTCCTTGAAGTCGAAGGCGCCTATGAAAGCCTCCGACGACGCGAAGAACACCTGACCCACGACACCGTAGGTGCGCACGCGGCCGTCTTCGCTGCTGCTGCGGTCGACCCGAAAGACGCGGCCGACCTTGTGCGCGAAGAAGATGCCCGACAGCAGCACGCCGACGAACACGCCCTTGGCCAGGTCGTGCGTGAACACCGTGACCACGACGGTTGCGGTCATCACGACCGACGAACTCGGCGGGTGCTCGCGCAGCTTGCGGATCGAATCCCAGTTGAAGGTGCCGATGCTGACCATGACCATCACGGCCACCAGCGCGGCCATCGGGATCTTGCCGACCCACGGCCCGAGGAACACCACCAGGATCAGCAGCACCACACCCGCCACCAGCACCGAGAGCCGCCCCCGCCCGCCCGACTTCACGTTGATGACCGACTGGCCGATCATGGCGCAGCCGGCCATGCCGCCGATGAAGCCGGTGACGATGTTGGCCGTGCCCTGGCCGATGCACTCGCGGCTCTTGTCGCTGGGGGTGTCGGTGAACTCGTCGATGATCGACGCCGTCATCATCGATTCCAGCAGCCCGACGACCGCCAGCGTCATCGCGTAGGGCGCAATGATCTTCAGCGTGGCCAGGTTCAGCGGCACATCGGGCAGCAGGAACATGGGCAGGCTGTCGGGCAGCGTGCCCATGTCGCCCACGGTGCGGATGTCGAGCTTCAGCACGATGGCCACCGCCGTGAGCACGAGGATCGTGATCAGCGGCGACGGCACGGCCTTGGTGAGGTAAGGCAGGCCGTAGATCATGGCCAGGCCGGCGGCAGCCATGGCATAAACCACCCAGCTCACGTTCGTCAGCTCGGGCAGCTGAGCCATGAAGATCAGGATGGCCAGCGCGTTGACGAAGCCCGTGATCACCGAGCGCGAGACGAAGCGCATCAACGCGCCGAGCTTCAGCAGGCCGGCGGCGATCTGCAGCACGCCCGTCAACACGGTGGCGGCCAGCAGGTACTGCAGGCCGTGGTCCTTGACCAGCGTGACCATCACCAGCGCCATCGCCCCGGTGGCGGCCGAGATCATGCCCGGCCTGCCACCCGTGAAGGCGATCACCACCGCGATGCTGAACGAAGCATAGAGCCCGACCTTGGGGTCGACGCCGGCGATGACGGAAAACGCGATCGCTTCGGGGATCAGCGCGAGCGCGACGACGAGGCCGGCAAGCACATCGCCGCGAACGTTGGAGAGCCAGTCACGGCGGAGGTTTGAAAGGGACATGGGGTGTTGGGCGGCGCGGCGAGAGCCGCTGGGTCTGGTCGTTAATGCCCGCTGGTATCGGCGTGCGCGAAGTCGAGGTCAATGGCGACCGCATGAAGCCGCTTGTCGCGAGTCCACAACCGAGTTCCGAGGGTCAATGCTACCGACGCCAGCAGATGCACATCGACAAAGCCGATGCCGCTGCCATGGAGGCCACGCCGGTCGATGAAACTCAATGCTTCGTCCTTATCCGCAACGACGGCTGCGGGCAGGTCTTGCAGCAACTCCAGCACCACCACCCTGTCGGCCAAACTGCCACAAGCAATCTCGCCGAGGACGAATGGATGCATGACCACAGCGCCGCGCTCGAGCAACTCGGAAAGCAGCGCATCACCCCGGCGCAGATGGTCAATCCATACCGACGTGTCGACCAGGATCAAGGCTTGATCTCTGCGCGCCTGCGCGGGGCGGCCTTCAGCGCGGGCTGCGTTCCACCGAGCCGAGCCAGGCGCTTCGCGCTTTCCCGTTCGATCAGCGCCTTCAAGCCCTCGCGCACCATGGCGGAGCGATCCAGAGGCCCCGCCAGCCGAGCCGCCTTGGCCAGCAGATCGTCGTCGATGTTGATGGTGGTGCGCATGCGTGAGCCTCTTGATTCCAGGCATCAATGATAGCATCATTTGATGCCAATAATCGTGCGGGTTCTTGGGCTGTGCGGAGCCCAAGAACTGCTCAAACGTGGCGCTGGTGAGCAGTGCGCGCACCGATGCGCCCGCATGAACCTGAACGGTCGAACTCGCCTGAGTTCAGAGAGCGAGGACGACCGAAAGCTTCCGCCAGTTCCAGCCGCTGCCGACACTCAGCTCTCTGGCCCCTCGTTGGCCGCCGTCCTGCTGGTGGGCTTGGCAGTTGCCGCCGTAGCCTCGGCGGCACTGCGAATCCGGACAGGCGGGTATCGAATCGATGGGCTCCTCGTCCGGCAGCTTCACCTCCGGCTGCGTGGACATTGGCCACAGCATGCCGCTCCGGCTTCTGACGGGCCATCCGTCTGACCCCCGGGTCGTACACTCGTCGCCTCATGACGCGACCGCTCGCCTTGATTGTTTCTGTGCTGTGGGTCTCAGGCGCAATGAAAAGTTCGCCTTCCACAATGGCGTTTTCGCCGCGCGGGGCGCCTGTGGGCTACCCGCTTGCATTGCGGCACTGCCACAAGCCGTTCGAGGCACCACGGCACGCCTGGTGTTGCTCATGCTGAACGCCTTGCCGATCTGGCGGTGCCTCATCGTCGAGGACGATCTGCCTAACGCGCGCTACATCGGCGAAGGCCTGCGTGAACAGGGCCACGTGGCGGTGATCTGCCAGGACGGTGTCTCAGCGCTCAGCCGTGTCACCGGCGAGTCGTGGGACCTGGTGATCCTCGACCGCATGCTGCCGAACGGCGTGGACGGTCTGTCGATCCTGGCAGCGCTGCGCGGCCTGGGCAGGCGCACGCCGGTGCTCGTGCTGAGCGCCCTGAGCGCCCTCGACGAGCGCGTGCGAGGCCTGAAGGCGGGCGGTGATGACTACCTGACCAAGCCCTTCGCGTTCTCGGAACTCGCCGCGCGTGCCGAGGCGCTGGTGCGACGCTCACGGCACGGGCCCGAGATCCGCGTGCTCGAGTTGGCGGACGTCAGGCTCGATCTTGCGACCCAGCAGCTCGAGCGCGGCGGCCGGAACATTCCGCTACAGCCGCGCGAATTTCGCCTGCTGACGTATCTGATGAGTCATCCGGGGCAGGTGCTGACGCGCACCATGCTGCTTGAGGCGGTGTGGGACTTCCAGTTCGATCCCCGCACCAACGTGATCGATGTGCAGGTGAGCCGCCTGCGCGGCAAGCTTGACGAAGGGGGTGGGCGGCCGCTGATCCGCACCGTTCGCGGCGTCGGCTATTGCATGTCGGCCGAGGGCGAAGAAGCGCAGACGACTTCCGGCGAAAGGCTGGGGTGATCTGGCGACTGCGCCGTTGGTGGGCGTCGCTCGGCGTCCGAATGGCGGCTTACTATGCGCTGCTGGTCGCACTCACGTTGCTCGCGGCGCTCGCCATCCTGTACGTCCAGACGGTGGGCGTGATGTACCAGCGCATGACCCGGCACGTGTATGCCGCCGCCCAGCACCTCGAGGACCTGCACGGGACCGGCGGCGGCGATGCCGTTGCCAATGAAATCCGGCGCACGTTGGCAGACGAACTCAATGCCGAAGGCGAGATCTACCTGCAGGTGGATCCGCAGGGGCGTGTGAGGGCGGGCAACCTCGATCACGCGCCGGCACTGACCGCCGGCGAAGCGGTGCGCGAAGTCATGCGGGCCGCCAAGCCCGTGCGCGCGTACCTGGTGTCTCGCCTGCTGCCCGATGGCAGCCGGATCGTCGTAGGCCGGGACCTGCGCGACCAGGAGAACCTGGAATCGCTCGTCGGCCATGCCAGCGCGGCCACCGGATTGGTCGCGCTCGTGCTGCTGGTGGGCGGGACCTTCGTCTTCCGCCTGGAACTCGACCGCAGCATCGCGCGGCTGCGTCGGGTTGCAGCGCGCGTGGGCGCTGGCGACCTCGCACAACGCATGGAGGTATCTGCCACCGAAGACGAATTCGGGTTGCTGCACCGCGACGTCAATGACATGCTCGACCGCATGCAGTTGTTGATGGACGGTGTGCGCCACGTCTCCGACACCATCGCCCACAACCTGCGCACACCGCTGACGCGCGTCATGCTGCGCCTGCGCCGCGTCGAGCGCGAAGGCGCGACGGCCGCCGAGTGCAAGACCGCCATCGGGGAATCGCTCCACGATCTCGAAGAATTGACGCGGACCTTCGAGAAGCTGCTGCAGATCGCCGAGGCCGAGACGGGCGCGCGGCGGCGCAGCTTCGAGGCGGTCGAGCTCAACCGGATTGCCGACGAAGCGCTGGAGTTCTACGGCGCCGTGGCTGAGGCCCAGTGCGCATCACTCGAGCACCATCTAGGAGCGTGGGCGGCAGAAGGGAAGTCCCTGACCACCAACAAGACGCGATGAT
>JBDTTU010000090.1:0-17995 GCA_039930465.1 Burkholderiales bacterium | reverse complement strand
CCGGCTGGGTCGTGCCCCAGCGCTGGTCGATCTGCTGGCGCGTGCTGAAGAAATACACGTCACTCTTGAACGGGCTCTTGAAGAGTTTGTCCCAGTTCTGCAGGTAGGTCAGGATCGGCAGCGTGGCCGTGGTCAGCGTGTAGCGCCCCGGCGGAAAGACGTCGGCCACCTTGCCTTCGTTGACGAACACCGCCACCTGCGATTCACGCACCGTGAGCGAGCCGCCGTTCTGGATTTCCAGGTCGCGCATCGGGAAGCGCCACGCGAGTGTGCCGTCGCCGGCTTCGGTCCACTCGATGATGTCGATGAACTGTTTCTTGATGAAATCCATCAGTGCCATGGTGATCTCCCTTGGGAAAACTTTGAAGCCGGAACAGGGCGCCGGAAAGCCCGGCCGCATCATAGACGGGGTCGGCGCGGGCGCGCGCAGCGTTCAGCCGGCCGTGCCGTTGCCGATCACTTTCACACGTTCGGCCGGCCGCATCGCGCGCACCATCTCGTCGGCGAACTGGCTTTGCAGCGCATAGGCACGCGCTGGTTGGGCGTCGATCGACGAGACACGCATCAGCAGGCCGTCGAGCAGGCGGCGGCGCATGCCAAAGGAAAGCTGACGCAGCCGGAACGCGGTGCTGTCGGTCACGACCGCGTCGCCGAGCAGAGTCCAGTACGTGATGGGCTCGGAACGCCCGGGCAGGAACGCATGCAGGCGGGTCGCCGCGACCGCCTGACCGGCCAGCGTGAGCTGCACCGGCTCGACCCCTTCGACCTTGAAGCCGCCACTCGGGTAACAGACCTCCGGCCGGTGCATCTGCATGCCGGCCGACTGCTCGCGCCCGAATGCAGCCGACACCATGACGCGTTGCCCTTTCGAATTGACGAAGGTGCGCTCGAGCACCTGGTCGTAGATCTGGTAGACCTTGCCTTGCAGCGCGGCGGGGCGCACGAAAGCTTCGGAGGCGGCGTCGACACGCCAGTCGCCGAATTCGCGCGGCAACAGGGTGTCGAGGTCCACGGCCGGGGCCGAGGCGTCGTCATGGGGCACCGGCTTGCCCAGCGCCGCCAACGCGGCAGCTGCGCCCATGCCGGCAGCGAGCAACAGGGCCTTGCGGCGGGTGGCCGAGATCATGCCAAGCACCGCTTCGGCAACAGCGCGCCGAGCCCGCGGTCGGCGGCCACGATGAAGGCCAGCCCCACAGCGAACAGCACCATGCCGGCGAAGCCGTGGATGAAACCGCGGCCAGCGGCATCGCCGAAGTAGTAGGTCACCAGCACCAGAATCATCACGCGGACCACGTTGGCGCTGAACGCGACCGGAATCACGAGCAACGCCAGCGAGGCATTGCGAACCCATGATCGGTAGTTCATCAGGCTGGCGTAGAGCAGACCCATGGCTTCGAGCGTGAACATGGTCTGCAGCCCTGCGCAGGCCTCGGACACGAGCAACTGGTATTGCCCGATGGTCATGACCACGCCCGAGCGGCCCATCGGGAACCCCGCCCACAGCAACAGTTTCGTGGCCACGATCGACACGCCCAGCTTCAGCGGCGCCGTGATCGCGAGCACCAGGCTGTAAGGGAGGGGCAGCGCAAACAGCAGGAAGAACAGCGGGAACCAGACCAGCCGCAGCACGGCCCAACCCTTGAACAGCACCAGCACTGCCAGCAGCACCAGGCTGAGCGAGAGCATCTCGACACGCAGGAACTGCTGGCTGCGCCCGAACACGTAGAGCAGCAGCCCGAGGGCGAGGAAGACACCACCCGCCCGCCCGGATGCCTCTGGCAGCGCCTGCAACGCCGGCCACTGGCGGTACAACAACCAGCCCGAGACGGCAGCAATGATCAGCTCGTGCCCGTGGGCTTCGGCCGACCAGATGCCGAAGCACAGGTCCCAGAAAGTCGGCAACCACAGCGCAGCCAAGCCGAGCCCGACGAGGCCGAGCGACACGGCGTCGAACCGGCGAGTCGCCTCGCCAATGCCGGCGGGGGGCTTCACGTCGAACACGTCGGCTTGCACCCGCGACCCGCTTCTCTAGTTCGCCGCCGAGGCCGCCGCACTCGCGCCAGCGGCGGCCTGCGCGAACGTGCCCTGGTAGACGATCTGTGCGCGCTCGCGCAAGACCTTCATTTCGCGGACCACCAGTTCGCGTTTGCGTTCGCCGAGCAGGTAGGCCTCGATCGCAGCGCCCGCGGCGTTGCGTTTCATCGGCGCTGCCTGGGCCTGCAGGATCACGAGCACATGGGCGCTGCCAGGCTGCAGTGTCATCACCGGCTGGCCGACCGGCAGCTTGGCCAAGGTTTCGAGCACGGCCATCGGCATGTCTTCGGCGGCCTGCACGAACTGGCGCGACCGGTAGCGCAAGCCAGCCTTGCTCAGCGCTTCGCCAAGTTCGCTCACGCTCTTCACCGCGTCCAACGCAGCCTGGATGCGCGGCGGGTCGCCTTCGGCCACGTCCATCGTGAACTCTTGCAAGGTGTACAAGCGCCGCTCATTGAACAGGGCCGGTTTGCTGTTGTAGTAACGATCAACTTCGTCGGTGCTCGCCGACACCGCCTTGGCCGCCAAGCGGTCCTGATACGCACGGGCCAGCACCTCACGCTTGGCTGCCTCCATCGCTTGCACCACGGCCGGGTCGGTTTCCAGCCCTTCGCTGCGGGCAGCCTGGGCCGCCAGTTCCTGCTCGATCAGCGAGTCGAGCACACGCCGGGCCGCCGTCTGCGGCTGTGCTGCCGCGAGCCGTGGCTGGCGCTGCAAGGCGTACTGCACCTGGTGAACCGAGATTTCGTCCTTGTTGACCTTGGCGGCGATCTGGGTTTCGTCGGAGGTCTTGCTCTTGCCGCACCCCGCCAGCAGCACCGCGGCCAACAGCAGAGCCGCAGCGCGCCCCAGCCTGGTTTCATGATGGATCATGTCGAGAGAGTCTCCTTTTGAGTCCGCCCGGCGCTTGTTTTGCGGGGCGCGCTTGGCCTTGAGGGGCCACGGGAGAGCGTATGTCAGGTGAGCGCTGGGTCAAAGTGGCCTTTGACGGTACCCGTGCATTCCTTCCGGATCGGGTGCGGGCGCGAACAGCAAAAAAAGCAGACGTGAAGCCTGCTCTTTTCGGCAGCGGGGCCGAGGCCCCGCGGGCATCAGCCTTTGTTGCGGCGGCGCGCGGCGAAACCGACACCGGCCAGGCCGAGCATCAGCATCGCGTAGGTTTCGGGTTCCGGCACCGGTGCTGCCACCGAACTGATCGACCCGGTGTACCCGCCGAGCAGTTGCGCGCCACCGAGCGAGCCAGACACCGCCAGATCGTAGTTGCCAGCGGCCAGGCCAGCGAAGCTGAAGCCGTCGCCAGCGCTGGAGTCGGAATGCACCTGACCTTGGCCCGTCACGACGACCGAACTCAGGTTCACATCGTTCCACTCGAACACCAGGAAATCGACGAGCCCGCCAGCGACGTTGCCGAGCGCTGCGATCGAGAACGAATAGTGATCGGTGAAGCCCGAATCGGGTGACGAAAACGTGCGGAAGCATTCGCTGGCGAACGACGTGGGCGCAGCACCGATCGCGCCCAGGCTGGAACCATCACCAGTGCATTCGGAAGCCATGGCGGCCGGCGCGCCGAGCGCGAGCAGAATGGCAGCGGAGAACATCTTCAATTTCATAACGCCTCGATTCAAGTAAGTACTGCAGGAACAGCTTTGGGCTGAGATGGATAGTGCAGCAGCCCTGCGCCCCCGTGAACCCCCGGCACGGGGGACTTGCCTGGAACGATTGGCCTCGAAAGCGTGACCCATGCAACACAAATCGAATCTTCCTGGCCTCACGTTGGCGGTTGTCGGTGCCGGCCCGGTGGGGCTGGCGCTGGCGCTCCACGCGGCCCGCGCCCTGCCCGACGCGAGCGTGACACTGTTCGATGCACGCCCGGCCGACAAGGACGTATCACCCGACCCACGCACGCTGGCGCTCTCGCTCGGCAGTGTGCAGTTGCTGCAGCGGCTGGGCGCGTGGCGCGCCGAGCGCTCGCAACCGATCCTCGAGGTGCACGTGTCACAGCAGGCGCCTTCGCTGCCGCCGCTGCTGGGCGATTGGCTTGGCGAACCCGAGCTGCGCATCCGCGCGGTCGACGAAGCGGTGCCGCTGCTCGGCGCCGTGGTGAGCTACGGCGGCATCGTGGCACCTCTGCAGCAGGAATGGCTGGCGGCCGAGCAGGCCGAACCGCAGCGTTTGTGCAGCCGCTTCGGCGCGCCGGTATCGGCGCTCAAGCCGGTGGCGCAGGGGGTCGAAGTGGATGCCGGCATCGCCGAGCGCTTCGATCTGGTCGTGGTTGCCGAAGGTGGTGTGTTCTCGGACCAGGTGCGCAAGGCGGTCACCCACGACTATCTGCAGACCGCATGGGTCGGCACCGTCAAGTTCGAAACCGCCGCTACGGCCCGCTCCGCAGGGGTCGCTTTCGAACGCTTCACGCGCCATGGCCCGGCCGCGCTCTTGCCGCTGAAGGATGGCGGCGCCGGGCTGGTCTGGTGCGTGCCGAGCAACGACGACCCGGTGCGTGAACTGAACGACGCGCAGCGCGTAGCCGTGCTCAACAACATCTTTCACCCGGCCGTGGGGCGCATCGAATCGGTCAGCCCGCTGAAGCAGTTTCCGCTCGGCCTGAACGCAGAACGCACGCTGACTGATGGCCGCACCGTGCGCATCGGCAACGCCGCGCAAACGCTGCACCCTGTCGCCGGGCAGGGCCTGAACCTCGGGCTGCGCGACGCGTTCGAACTGGTGCAGGCACTCTCGCGCAACGCCGACGTCGACGCTGTGTTGCGCCGGCTCGAATGGCAGCGCGGCCCCGACCGCTGGGCCATGATCGCCGCGACCGACTTCCTCGCCCGCAGCTTCACCTGGCGGCTGCCGGGTGCCGGCGCGGCACGCGGGCTGGGTATCGCGGCGCTGCAGGCCTTGTCGCCGCTGAAGTCGGCGATCGCGCGGCAGATGATGTTCGGCTCGCGTTGACGACACCCGATTCGACGGGCGCGGCAGCCCCGGGCCGGCTCGACGCGCTGGTTGCGCAGGCGAACTCCGCTCTTGCGTCCAACGACAGCGCGGCCGCACTGGCCCTCTCGCGCGCCGCGTTGCGCATCGACCCCGATCACGACCCCGCGCTCGAAGCCGCCTGGCGCGCCAGCATGCTGGCCCAGCGCTGGGACTGGGCACTGGTGGTGGGTGAGCGCTGGTGTCGTATTCACCCGCACGAGCTTGGCGCGTGGCAAGCCTGCCTCGTACCGCAGCTGCTGCTGCATGAAACTGCGGCCTTCGACGCCGCACTTCGAAGCGCCCGCCAAAGGGTCGGGCCGCACCCCTTGCTGGCCACCTGCGAGGCGCTCCTTCTGGCGCTGGTCGGCGACGACTCGGGCTCGGCCCGCGTCGCCGCCACCCTGACGGCCCCGGAGCTGCACGCCTTCACGACAGCCTTGTTGGGCCCGGCGGCGGCCGCTCTGGTCGTCAGCGGCTGGCAGAGCGCGCTGCTGCGCGCGTTCCTGCTGTACGAGCAGCAAATGGCCGGCGTCTGGGCCGGGCGCGACGCCCTTGTTTCGACCTTGCAAACCCTGTCAAGCCGGCCGATGCCCTGCGTGTGGCAGCCGCTGCGCTACCTGTCGCTGCTCTTCAGCGCCGATGAAAGCGCGCACGTGGCGCTGGTCGATCGCATGGCCGACGCCTGGCCACGCAGCGCCACGCCGCGCTCCCTCGCGGCCGATGCTCGGCTGCGCGTGGGCTATCTTTCGCAGCGCATGGGCGCCCACGCCACGCTGGTGCTGATGGGCGGCATCCCGGCCGCGCAGGACCACCGCCGCTTCGAACTTTTCGCCTACGGCTTTGCTCCGGGCCGCACGCTCGACCCGGCCGAGCTGCTGGTGCAGGGCTGCGACACGGTACGCGGCCTGCCGGCCGATGCCACGCAGGCCGCTGACATCATTGCGCGCGACCGCATCGACGTGCTGATCGTCATGCCCGACTGGGACATGGACTGGCTTGCCACCGTGTGCCGCGCCAGCACGGTGCCCGTGGTCATCAGCTACCTGAGCTTTTGCTCCAGCACCGGTGGCCTGGCGCACTACCGCATCGCCGACGACAGCGATGTGGCTTGCGACCCGCCGGCGCGCGAAGCCACGATCCGTTGGCGCGGCAGTGCCTATGCCTACAGCGCGGCCGCGATCGACACGCGCACCACCCGCCACGAGCACGGCCTGGCCGACGACGCCGTGGTGGTGTCGGTCTTCAACGGCGCCACCAAGATCGGCCCCGCGCTTGCCGCGGCGTGGGCCCGGCTGCTACTGCAGGTGCCGGCCGCAGTCTTGTGGCTGCATCAGACCCACCCCCTGCAGGCGACCCTGTGGCAGGCATGGTTCGCAGCGCAGGGCATCGCGCCCGGGCGGCTGGTGTTCGCCGCCAGCGCCGGGCATGCGGCGCACCTCGCGCGATCGGCGCTGGCCGATCTGTACCTCGACGCCTGGGACTACAACGGCCACACCTCGATCCTCGACACGCTGTGTGCCGGCGTGCCGGTCGTCACGCTCGAAGGCACGCGGGTGGCGCAGCGCATCGGCGCCACGCTGCTGCGGCAGCACGGCGCCGGCAGGTGGGTGGCCCACAACGCCGCCGAATACGAACGACACGCGCTCACCTTGATGCAGTCTGGCGAAGCGCGGCGCGCCTACCGCGCGCAACTGGCCGGCAGCCGTGCGCAGTTCTCGCCGTTCCAGATCGCGGCTCAGGCACGCCGGCTCGATGCCACGATCGTGGCCGCGCAGGCGCGTCACGCACAGGGCCTGCCACCCGCCGACATCACGATCGACTGATCGTCTTCGGCTACTCGGCGAGCTTCAGGAACAGGTCGCGGTCGGGTGCGAAGTTGGCGTACAGCGGCAGCAGCGCACCGCCCATCGCGCGCGCGTCGGAGCCGATCGCCCCTTCGAGCACGGCCGGGCGCGCCACGCCTTCCCAGCTGTACTGGTCGAGCGAATGGTTCACCGCGGTCAGTGTGGCGCGCAGCAACTCGCGGCTGAACGAGCCGTCGATGATCACGCCTTCCAGATCGAGCAGGCAGGCGGCGGAATTCACGGCGAAGGCAACGGCCGGCGCGGCGTCGCGCAGCCACAGGTCGGTGTGTTCCCACCACGGGCGCTGCATCGCGCGCAGGTCGGTCGCGGCGCTGGCGTCGAGCCCGGCCGCGGTGAAACGCGCTTCGAGGTTGATCAGCGATGCCTGGCTCAACAACTGGTGCGGCGCGCCAGCGCCACCCGGTCGCGCCAGGCCCATCGGCAGCGAGCCGACCGCGCCCGCGTTGCCGTTGATGCCGGCGCGCAGGTGGCTGTCGATCACAAGGCCGCCGCCGATGAAGGTGTCGAAGAACACGTACAAAAAGCTGCTGATGCTGCGGCCGCGCCCGGCCACCAGTTCGGCCACGCACGCCGCGGCCGTGTCCTTCACGAACTCGACCGGCAGCTCGGTCATGGCCGCCACCCGTTCGCGGATGTCGATGTGTGCCCACTTCGCGGCCTGGCGCGGCTCGATGCCAAGCACCGCCTGCCAGCCGCCGAGCGAGAGCGGCGCCGCCAGGCCCACACCGTGCAGCCGCGAGCGCAGGGCCACAGGCAGGCGCAAACGCAACTGTTTGAGGCGGGCTTCGATGTCGCCGAACAGTGTGTCGGGGTCGGGGAATTCGTAGCTCAGCGACAGACGCTCGCGCACCTGGCCGGCGAAGTCGAGCAGCAGCATGTCCATGTTGCGCCGGCCGATCTTGATGCCGATCGAAAACGCGCCGTCGGCGTCGAGCGCCATCGGCACCGACGGCTGACCGACCTTGCCGCGCAGCGGCGCGAGCTTGTGCACCAGGCCGTCGGCTTCGAGCCGCGCGATGATGACCTGCACGGTCTGCGGCGTGAGCTTGGTCAGGCGCGCGATGTCGGCCTTGGGCAGGCTGCCATGCAGGCGGATCGACTGCAGCACCACACGCTCGTTGAACTGGCGCATGCCCACGTGGTTCGAGCCGCGCGGGCGCAGCCGCGCCGCCGACGCGTCGCGCTCGAGCAGGTCGGCGCCGGACACGCCGCTCACACGATCAACCGATCGGCGATCACGCCCTTCTTGAACATCACGTTGGCCCATGCCTGCATCTCGCCAGTTTGCACGATCGCGTAAGCGCGCGCCGCACGCTCGTAGAAAGCGAAGCGCTCCACGCTCTCCCACTTGCTCTCGTCGCACGCCGGGTCGGCCAACGCGGCACGCGCGATCAAGTCACGTTGCAACCCCGAGCGATAGCCGGGAGCCGAACCCCCGACCTGCATGTAGGCAGCAGGCTGCGGCACCGATTCGTCGAGCGGCAACACCGACAACACCGCACCGCAGGCGCGCTGCATGTCGGCGCCTGGCAGGCGCAGCACGATGCGGCCACGGCCGAGCGTTTGTGCAGTGAAATTGGCGTCGGCCAGCACGACTTCATCGCCGTGGCCCATTTCGCACAGCACCTTGAGCAGCTCGGGAGTGAGCAGCGGGTCGATGTTCTTCAGCACGGTCGGCCCCTCATGCGCAGACGCGTCATGCCAGCGCTTCGGCCGGCAGCTCGTCGGGGCGTTTCGCACCCGTCATCACCGCCACCGTGTCGCTCATGCTGATGGTCTTGGGGTTGACGATGCAGGCCCGCTTGCCCAGCCGCGCGATGTGGATGCGGTCGGCGATCTCGAACACGTGTGGCATGTTGTGGCTGATCAGGATCACCGGCAGGCCTTTGTCGCGCACGCGGCGGATCAGCTCCAGCACCATGTTGCCTTCTTTCACGCCGAGTGCGGCGGTGGGCTCGTCGAGAATCACCACGTGCTCGGCAAAAGCCGCCGCGCGCGACACCGCCACGCACTGGCGCTGCCCGCCCGAGAGCGTTTCGACCGCCTGCGTCATCGAGCGGATACCGACCTTCAGGTCGTTCATGCGGGTGATGCTTTCTTCCAGCATCTTCTTCTTGTCGATGATGCGCAGCAGCCGACTGATGAAGCCGGGCTTGATGATCTCGCGACCGAGGAACAGGTTTTCGGCGATCGTCATCGCAGGGGCGACGGCCAGGTCTTGGTACACCGTTTCGATGCCTTCGCGGCGCGCGTCGATCGGCGACTTGAAGTGGATCATCTTGCCGTCGAGGAACACCGATCCTTCGTCGGGAATGGTTGCGCCCGACAGCGCCTTGATCAGTGAAGACTTGCCGGCGCCGTTGTCGCCGATCACGGCCATGATCTCGCCGGCGCGCAGCTCGAAGTCGGCGCCGTCGAGCGCGGTGACCTGGCCGTAGCGCTTGACCAGGCCGCGCGCTTCCATCACGAGCCTCGGGGCGCCGTTGGTTTGGGTTGGCGTGTTCATCAGCGGGCTCCCTTGCGCGAGAGTTGGTCGGTGGTCACGGCCAGGATCACGAGCACCCCCGTGATCAGCACCTGGTAGACCGAAGGCACGCCCATCAGCGTGAGGCCGTTGCGAAACACGCCGACGATCAGCGCGCCCAGCAGGCTCCCGAGAATGATGCCGCGGCCACCGAACAGGCTGGTGCCGCCCAGCACCACGGCGGTGATGGCGTCGAGGTTCTCTGTCTGCCCCGCGTTCGGGTCGCCCACGCCGGTACGCGCCACCGACAGCAACGAAGCGATGCCGTAGAACAGGCCCGCAGTCACGTAGACCCCGACCAGCACCTTGTCGGTGGCAATGCCGGTCAGGCGCGTTGCTTCGGGGTTGTTGCCCACGGCATAGACGTGGCGACCGGGCTGCGTCTCACGCAGGCCCCACCACATGAAGGCGTACATCGCGATCATGAACACGGTGCCGTAGTTGAAGGCCGCACTGCCCAGGCTCACGGTGTTGCCGAAGAAGGTCATCTCGGGCGGCAGGTCGGTGATGGTTTGCGCACCGGAGTAGAGCTGCGTGATCGCAAAAGCGATGTTCATCGTGCCCAGCGTCACGATGAACGGCGGCAGCTTGATGCGCGTGACGAGCAGGCCGTTGAGCAGGCCGAAGGCCATGCACGCGAGCAGCCCGCAGACGATTGCCAGGTAGGCATTCATGCCCGAACCCACCGCGAGCTTGGTCATCACGATGCCACCGAGCGCCATCACCATGCCGCAAGACAGATCGATGCCGGCCGTGAGGATGATCAAGGTCTGGCCGATCGCGATGGTGCCCACGACCATCACCTGCTGCAGGATCAGCGAGAAGTTCTGGATCGACAGGAAGCGGTCGCTCTGGGTCGCAAAGAACCCGCACGCCAGCGCCAGCGCGATGACGGGCCCGAGGCTGGCAATGTTGATCTTCGAAGGGGGTTTGTTCGACATGGTGTCTCCGTCCGGTGTTGTGCGGCGGGCCGCCTTCTGCGTGCAGCCCGCATTCAGCTCGCTCAGCTCACTTGTTGCCCCAGCAGTTGTCGAGGCCGAACTTCGTGTCCTTGCTGTCGACGCCCTTCATCGGCTTGTCGCTGATCAGCGTCACGCCGGTGTCGGTGTAGCCCTTCGCCTTCTTGCCGCCCTTGGCGTAGTCGATGCCGGCGTCCACACCCATCGACGCCATCTTCAAGGGGTACTGCTGCGAGGTGGCGGCGATCACGCCGGACTTCACGTTCTTCACACCAGCGCAGCCGCCATCGACCGAGACGATGATCACGCCCTTGTCCTTGCCCGCCGACTTCAGCGCCTGGTGCGCGCCGGCCGCGGCCGGCTCATTGATCGTGTAGACGAGGTTGATGTCGGGGTTCTTCTGCAGGCAGTTTTCCATCGCGGTCTGGCCCTTGGCCTGATCGCCGAAGCTGTCGGCCATGCACACGATCTCGGCCGACTTCGAGAGCTCGTTGCTCTTCGCGTCGGCGGCTGCCAGGCCGAAGCCCGACATGAAGCCGTTGTGGCGCTGCGCGCCCACCGGGTGGCCGGGGAACAGGTCGAGTGTCGCGATCTTCGCGGGCTTGCCCGCCATCGCTGCCTTGGCGTACTGGCCGATCAACACGCCGGCCTTGTAGTTGTCGGTGGCGAAGAGGGCGTCGGTTGCGTCGACCGGGTCGGCGGGGCTGTCGAGCGCGATGAACATCACGCCCTTGGCCTGCGCTTTTTTGATCGCCGGAACGATCGCCTTCGAGTCGCTCGGCGTGATCAGGATGGTCTTGGCGCCACCCGCAATCATGTTTTCGATGGCCGTGACCTGGCCGGCGTTGTCGCCGTCGGTCTTGCCGGCCGCGCTCAGCAGCTTGGCGCCCTTGGCAGTGGCCGCCGCTTGCGCGCCTTCTTTCATTTTCACGAAGAAGGGGTTGGTGTCGGTCTTGGTGATCAGGCCGATCACCGGCTGGTCGGCGGCGACCGAAGCGCCCGCCACTGTCAGTGCCACGACGGCCAGCGCAATGCGCGAAAAGGAAAGTTGGGTCATGTTCGTGTCTCCGTATTTCGGTGCGGCGGCGCCGCTGATGGTTGCCCGACACCACGCCGGGTGTGGCCAAATTATCGGCAGCGTTCTTTAATAAATCAAGTTGATTTATTAATGGAAAACCCGGGTTCCAGGTTGCAGCGGCGGCGCGCAAAGTGCCGGTTTCGTTCGGCTCGGCGGATACGCTCTTGCCCGTGGAAGACAGAGGAGAAATCAACATGATGATGGTCTGCGGTGAAGCCTTGCTCGACGTCTTCGCTGGCGGCGAAACCCGCACCGGCATGACGCTCGACGCCAACGTGGGCGGCTCGCCGTTCAACGTGGCGGTGGGGCTCGCGCGGCTCGGCCAGCCGGTCGGCTTCTTCGGCGCGATCTCGACCGGCTTTGCCGGCGAGCGCCTGATGCGCGCACTGGTTGCCGAAGGCGTGGACACACGCGCCATCGCACGCCTGGCCGCGCCCACCACGCTGAGCCTGATCGGTCTGGACACCCAAGGTGTGCCTTCGTATGCCTTCTACGGCGAAGGTTGCGCCGACCGCTTGCTGCAAGTCGCCGATGTAGCGCGTGTGCCGCAGGGTCTGAGCGCCGTGAATGTGGGCTCGTACGCCACCATCGTCGAGCCCACCGCGTCGGCGCTGCGCGCACTGGTGGAACGCGAACACGGCCGTGCCCTGATCGCCTACGACCCGAACATCCGCCTCAACGTCGAGCCCGATCTGCAGCGCTGGCGCGATCAGCTCACGTGGATGCAGCCGCGCACCGACCTGCTCAAGGTCAGCGAAGAAGACCTCGAACTGCTGCACCCCGGCGTGGCGCTCGACACCTTCGCGACCCAGGCGCTGGCGCAGGGCGTTCGGGCCGTGGTCATCACACGCGGTGGGCTGGGCGCGGTGGGCTGGACGGCGCAGACCCGCGTCGCCGTTCCGCCCGTGCCGGTGACGGTGATCGACACCGTGGGCGCTGGCGACACCTTCCAGGCCGCGCTGCTGACCTGGTTGGCCGAGCACGATGCGTTGAACTCACAAGCGCTCGGCGCGCTCTCGAACGACGCACTGGGCAGCGCCCTCGCCTTCGCCGCGCAAGCCGCCGCCATCACCTGCTCGCGGCGCGGTGCCGACATGCCCCGCCGCGCCGAACTCTGAATGCGCCCGCGGCGCCGCTTCAGCGCGGCGCAGCGTCGGCGGCGCGCTGAAGCAGCAATTCGCGCTCGCGCAGGTTGCGCGTCATGCCGGCAGCGCGTTCGAACTCGGCACGCGCCTCGGCCGCCCGCCCGAGCCGTGCCAGCAAATCGCCGCGCACGCTCGGCAGCCAGTGGTAGTTCGCGAGCTGCGGCTCGGCGGCCAGCGTGTCGACGATCTCGAGCCCGGCTGCGGGCCCGAACGCCATGCTCACCGCCACCGCACGGTTGAGTTCGACCACGGGCGAAGGCGCCACCTGCGCCAGCGCGTCGTAGAGCGCAACGATCTGGGCCCAGTCGGTGGCCGCGGCCTCGGCCGCGCGAGCGTGGCAGGCAGCCAGTGCCGCCTGCAACGCATACGGCCCGAGCCCCCCACCGAGCGCTTCGGCGCGGGCCAGTGCGGCGAGGCCGCGGCGGATCAGCAGCGCGCTCCAGCGGCTGCGGTCTTGTTCGAGCAGCAGCACCGGCCGGCCCCGTGCATCGGTGCGGGCGTGGGTGCGCGAGGCCTGGATTTCCATCAGCGCCACCAGACCGTGCACCTCGCTCTCGGTCGGCAACAGCTCGGCCAGCACACGCCCGAGGCGCAGTGCTTCGGCACAGAGCGCCGGGCGCATCCAGTCGTCGCCGGCGGTGGCCGAATAACCTTCGTTGAAGACGAGGTAGATCACTTCGAGCACCGAGGCCAGGCGCGTGACGAGCGCGTCGGCGCGGGGCACTTCGAACGGCACCTTCGCTTCGGCCAGCGTGCGCTTGGCGCGCACCACACGCTGCGCGATGGTGGCGGCGGGCAGCAGGAAAGCTCGGGCGATTTCGTCGGTCGTCAGGCCACCGAGCAGGCGCAGCGTGAGCGCCACCCGCGCGTCGGTGGAAAGCACCGGGTGGCAGGCGGTGAACACGAGGCGCAGCAGGTCGTCGCCGATGTCGTCTTCGCGCGCCGCGCCGAGCGCGTCGACGAAGTCGGGCACCACGTGGGCCTGCAGTGCGTCGAGATCGTGGCCGAGTTCTTCGTGCTTGCGCTGGTGCAGCGCGTCTTGGCGCAGACGGTCGAGCGCCCGGTTCTTGACAGTCGCCATCAGCCAGGCGCCCGGGTTGTCGGGCACACCGCTCTTGCCCCAATGCTCGAGCGCGGCGACGAGCGCGTCTTGCGCCAGCTCTTCGGCCACGCCCACGTCACGCACCAGCCGCGCGGCATGGGCCACGACCCGGGCCGCTTCGATGCGCCAAGCCGCTTCGATGGCACGGTGCGTGGCCGAGCTCACGCCGGCCTCATGCCGGGCGCCAGGCCGGGCTCGAAGTCTTCCGCTTCGTAGAGTTGCCGCACCTCGATTTCAGCGTTGACCCCGGCACCCATCGGCGCCGGAAAGCGCCGCGCCCATTCCATCGCTTCTTCGCGGCTGCGAACCTGGATCAGCGTGTAGCCCGCGATCAGTTCCTTGGTCTCGGCGAACGGGCCGTCGAGCACGCTGCGCTGCCCCCCGGCGTAACGAATCCGCCAGCCGCTGGCGCTGGGTTTCAGGCCGACTGCATCGAGCAGCACACCGGCCTTGGCCAGCGCCTCATGGTAGGTCGCCATTTCGGCGAAGACCGTTTTGTCTTCGGGCATCAGGCCGGCTTCGGTGACGGCCGTGGCCCGGACCATGATCATGAATCGCATCGATGCCTCCCTGTGTCGTTGCCCGAGCGGCGCCGCTTTTCCCGGCTCATGTCTGCACGACGAACGGCATGCAGCCGAATCGACAACGGATGCTTCGATCCGCGAAAAACTAAACGCGAATCAGCTCCAGCATGGCCCGAGTTCGCGCACTTCCACCGTGGCCCAGGCCGCGGCCGGGCACTCGGCGGCGATCGCCACCGCTTCGGCGCGGGTGGCGCAGTCGAGCAGGAAAAACCCACCGACCATTTCCTTGGCTTCGGTGAACGGGCCGTCGACAAGGCTCTGGCGCCCGTCGCGCACCTGCACACGCACGCCCTTCGCATCGGAGGCGAGCGACTCGACGCCGCGCAGCACGCCGCGTGCCTTCAATGTTTCGGCAAAACGAAGCATCTGGCCGTAGACCTGCTGGCCTGCCTCCAGGCCACGTTCGGCGCGCTGGCCAGGGGGTTCGACGATCAACAACATGTAAGGCATCGGGTCTCCTGTTGCAGGGGTGCGCGCATTTTCTACTGCGGCCCGGACGGCCGCCGGCGCGGGGTCCGCCACTTGCACGTGGGCATAGATGCAGGCGGCCATGGGTTGATTGCTCTTGTCGCAAACGTCACGGCTCGAACGAGAAGTTCCAGTATCTGATCGGAACAGCCGCGCGGTACGCATCAAAGGGTTTGCCCGATGCAAAGGCACGCGCCACCCTCTTCTCTTCACCGGCCAGGAACCCTAAAATACGCCTTGTTACATTTAGACATCACCACAAGGGGACTCGCATGAATGACGCAGTGAAAGGTCGGCCGTACCAGGAATCGCGCATCGAAGACGAGCCGATCCTCGGCCCGGTGTTGGCTTTGCCCGACGGGCGCTTCAAGCGGCTGACCTGGCTCGAGCGGGTGTTTGTCGCGCTGGGCCTGACCAACGCCAAGCTGCTCGAAGCACGCCACTTCAAACCGGTCGGTTCCTGAGCCGCAGGTCTTCCGGCCCGCAGTGGGCCGGCAAGCGCCGGGCCTGAATTGCGCCGTCGCCGATACTTCGGCGCATGTCTTCCCTTGTGTTCTTCAAGCTGCTCACGATCTTCATCGTGGTGGCGATCGGATGGATCGTCGGCAAGCTGAAGTGGCTGGGCACCGGTGACCCGGCGCGCACGCTGGCCAACGCGGCCTACTACATCTTCGTGCCGGCGCTGTTGTTTCGCACGACCGCGCGCATCGATTTCAAGACCATGCCGTGGGACACGCTGGTCGCGGTGTTCGTACCGATGGTCATGATGCTGGTCGTGGTCTACGTGCTGCAGCGCCGCGCCAACCGCGGCGGCGGCCTGCCGGTGGCAGCGCCGGCGGTTCGCGCGATCTCTTCGGTGTTCGGCAACACGGTGCAGGTCGGCATTCCGATGGCAGCGGCGTTGTTCGGCGAAACGGGTCTCGCCATCCACCTCGCGATCGTCAGCATGCATGCGCTGGTGCTGTTGACGCTGGCGACCACGCTGGTCGAGCTCGACCTGGCGCGCGCGAAGCACGAAGTTGGCCAAGCCCACCTGATGCAGACGCTGGCTTCGACCGCGCGCAACACCATCGTTCACCCGGTCGTGCTGCCGGTGCTGATCGGTCTGAGCTGGAACGCGCTCGGTTTGCCGATCCCGGCGGTCGCCAACGAGATCCTGCAGACACTCGGCTCGGCGGTTGTGCCGCTGTGCCTGGTGCTGATCGGCATGGCGCTCGCCTACCACGGCGTGCAGGGCGCGGCGCGGGCGGCGGTGCTGCTGTCATTGCTGAAGATGCTGGTGCTGCCGGCGCTGGTGCTGGGCATCGCACACTGGGGCTTCAAGCTCACCGGCATGCCGCTGACGGTGATCGTGATGATGGCGGCACTGCCGATCGGCAGCAACGCGCTGATCTTCGCGCAGCGCTACCACGCACTCGAAGCTGAAATCACGGCCGCCACGGTGTTCTCGACGCTCGCGTTCGTGGCCGTGGCCCCGCTGTGGCTCACGGTGTTGCAACTGCTGTCCTGAGCGGCCGCCATCGCCCGCGCTGGCAGGCAGATTGCTAGGGGGAACACCAGAGGCTGGCGCCGGGCGTGCCGCCTATGATTCAGCCCCCTGCTCTCACGAAGAGCGTCACCGTTCAACTTTCTGGAACCACCCATGAAACTCCGCGGATTCACGTTCACCACGCTCGCCGCGAGCGCCTTGCTGAGCTGCGCCGGCGCGGCCTTTGCCGCCAAGACCCTCGTGTACTGCTCCGAGGGCAGCCCCGAAGGTTTCAACCCGCAGTTCTTCACCACCGGCACCACGGCCGATGCGTCTTCGGTGCCCATGTACAACCGCCTGGTCGAGTTCGACACCGGCACCACCAACATCGTCCCCGGCCTGGCCGAAAGCTGGAGCGCCGCGGCCGACGGCTTGAGCTACACCTTCAAGCTGCGCAAGGGCGTTAAGTTCCACAGCAACGCCAAGTTCACGCCGACGCGCGACTTCAATGCCGACGACGTGCTGTTCTCGTACAACCGCCAGGCCGACCCGAACCATCCGTTTGCCAAGGTCACCCCGGGCCAGACCTACGCCTACTTCGAAGACATGGACATGAAGAACATCGTCGATCACATCGAGAAGATCGATGCGATGACGATCAAGTTCGTGCTGAAGAAGCCCGAAGCGCCGTTCATGGCGAACCTGGCGATGGACTTTGCCTCGATCCTCTCGGCCGAATACGCCGACAAGATGATGGCCGCAAAAACGCCCGACGTGATCGACAAGGAGCCGATCGGCACCGGCCCGTTCCAGTTTGTCTCGTACCAGAAAGACGCGGTCATCCGCTACAAGGCCTTCGACGCCCACTGGGGCGGCCGCCCGAAGATCGACAACCTGGTCTACGCGATCACGACCGACGCTTCGGTGCGTTACGCCAAGCTCAAGACCGGCGAATGCCACGTGATGGCGTTCCCGAAGCCGGCCGACGTGGCGTTGATGAAGAACGACCCGAGCATCAACCTGGTGCAGCAGAACGGCCTGAACGTGGGCTACATCGCGTTCAACGTCGAGAAGAAGCCGTTCGACAACAAGCAGGTTCGCCAGGCCCTGAACATGGCCGTGAACAAGAAGGCCATTCTCGACGCGGTGTTCCAGGGCGCAGGCCAGGTCGCGAAGAACCCGATCCCGCCCACGCTCTGGTCGTACAACGACAAGGTCGTCGACTATGTTTATGACCCGGCCAAGGCAAAAGCCCTGCTGGCCAAGGCAGGCTTCCCGAACGGCACCGAAGTCGAACTCTGGTACCTGCCAGTGACGCGGCCCTACAACCCCGACGGCAAGCGCATGGCCGAACTGATCCAGTCCGACTGGGAAAAGATCGGCGTGAAGACCAAGCTGCTGACCTTCGAATGGGGCGAGTACCGCAAGCGCAGCAAGACCGGTGAGCAGCAGTCGATGATGTTCGGCTGGTCGGGCGACAACGGCGACCCCGACAACTTCTTCGTGCCACTGCTGGGCTGCTCGGCCGTGAAGGGCGGCGGCAACGTGGCGCGCTGGTGCAACAAGGACTTCGAAAACGCGATCCAGAAGGCCAAGGGCGTGACCAAACAGGCCGACCGCGCCGCGCTGTACGAGAAGGCGCAAGTCATCGC
This sequence comes from Burkholderiales bacterium, assembly GCA_039930465.1. Lineage (GTDB taxonomy): Bacteria > Pseudomonadota > Gammaproteobacteria > Burkholderiales > Burkholderiaceae_C > LMDS01. The sequence goes on along the minus strand of JBDTTU010000090.1, from coordinate 143 downwards.
CAAGGAAGAAGCGCCGTGGATCACGATCGCCCACTCGGTGCGCTTCGACCCGGTCCGCAAGGAAGTGATCGGCTACAAGATGGACGCCACCGCCCACCACTACTTCAACAAGGTGGACATGGTCGAGAAGTGACGCTCACGCG
>JBDTTU010000089.1:0-18234 GCA_039930465.1 Burkholderiales bacterium | reverse complement strand
CGATGGGCATGGCAGGCCAGAGCTGGAATGCCGCAACGTTTTTACTTGCGCTGCGCAGTCTGAAGGGCGGCGTTGCCGCTTTGTGATGCTGTTCGCAGACGCGCTGAAGGCGCCTGGTGCGACCGGCAGGAATCGAACCTGCGCCTAAGCCTTCGGAGGGCCCAATGATATCCACTTCACCACGGTCGCTTGCCGTGGCGCGATTCTAGCGGGCGCTCTGACAGTCGCTGCGCTCAGCCCTTCGTGCGCACCACGATGCGGCCACGCACAGTGCCGTCCATCAGCCTTTGTGCGGCTTCGATCGCACCTGAAAGTGGCACCTCGGTCGTGATCGATTCGAGCAACTTCGGGTCCAGGTCCGTCGCCAGCCGCGCCCAGGCCTGCTCGCGCAATGCGCGTGGCGCCATCACGCTGTCCACGCCCAGCAAGGCCACCGCACGCAGGATGAACGGCATCACCGTGGCCGGAAAGTCGAAGCCCTGCGCCAGGCCGCAGGCCGCCACCGCACCGCCATAGCGCGTCTGCGCGCAGGCGTTGGCGAGCGTGTGGCTGCCCACCGCATCGACCACCGCCGCCCAGCGTTCTTTCTGCAGCGGCTTGCCGGGCGCCGACAACTCGGCGCGGTCGATCAGGCGCGTGGCACCCAGGCCTTGCAGGTAGCCGGCCTCGTTGAGCTTGCCGGTGGCGGCCACGACCGTGTGGCCGAGTTTCGCGAGCAGCGCCACGGCCACCGAGCCCACGCCGCCGGTCGCCCCGGTGACCAGCACCTCGCCGTCGCCAGGCTTCACGCCGTGGCGTTCGAGCGCCAGCACGCAGAGCATCGCGGTGTAACCCGCGGTGCCGATGGCCATCGCCTGGCGCGCGCTGAAAGCGGCCGGCCGGCGCACCAGCCAGTCGCCCTTCAGGCGCGCCCGCTCGGCCAGACAACCTTGGTGCGTTTCGCCGACACCGAAGCCGTTGTGCACGACCGCATCGCCGACCTTCCAGTCCGGGTGGCTGCTGGCGCTGACCGTGCCGCTGCCGTCGATACCGCCCACCATCGGCCAGCTCCGCACCACCGGCGAGCGGTTGGTGATGGCCAGGCCGTCCTTGTAGTTGAGTGTGGAGTACTCGACGTCGAGCGTCACGTCGCCTTCGGGCAGGAAGGCATCGTCGACCTCGCGCAGCGCCACGGTGAAGTCGGGGGTCTTGTCGAGCACCAGGGCCTTGAACATGACTGTCTCCTCGGGAAGCGGCAGGCGAAGCCGAGACTGTAGACCGATCGTCGGCGCTCCGGCGCGCCGACCGCCGCAGCCCCGGCCGGCCCGGGTGAGGGCCCTATAATTCGCGGGTTTTTGCGCAGAAGCGCAGTCGAATTTCGCAGTTGAGGATCTCATGAGCGACGCCCACACCCAGCACGACACAGCGCACGACACAGACGGCCCGCACGAAGGCCCCATCAAGACGCCGAAGCAGCTGATCCTGGCGGTGCTGTACGCGTTTGTCGTGCCGATCATCGTGATCGTGTTGCTGGTGGAATACGTGACCACCGACCACCGGCCCGCCGCCGGCAGCGACGGCCTCACGCCCGAAGCGGTGGCGCAGCGCATTCACCCGGTCGGCATGGTGCAGGTGAAAGACGCCTCCGACCTGTCGACGCTGAAGACCGGCGAACAGGTCTTCGCCGCGCAGTGCACGGCCTGCCACACGGCCGGGCTGGTGGGCGCGCCCAAGCTGGGTGACGCCGAGGCCTGGGGCCCGCGCATCAAGACCGGCTATGAAGCGCTGCTGAAGTCGGCGCTGGGCGGCAAGGGCCAGATGGGCGCCCAAGGCGGCGGCGACTATGCCGACCTGGAAATCGGCCGTGCCGTGGTCTACATGGCCAACAAGGGCGGCGCCAAGTTCGACGAACCCAAGGCGCCGGCCGCTGCTGCGGTCGCCGAGACCGCGCCAGCCCCAGCTCCCGCGCAGGCAACTGCTGCCGCCACGGTCGCGGCGGCTGCCCCTGTCGTCGCCGCAGCGCCCGCCGCCAAGGCCGATGGCGGCGCGGTGCCCGCGTTGTACACGCAGGTCTGTCAGGTCTGCCATGCGGCGGGCGTGGCGGGCGCACCCAAGCTGGGCGACAAGGCCGCCTGGGCGCCGCGCCTGGCGCAAGGCGTCGACGGCCTGACCGCCAGCGCGATCAAGGGCAAGGGCGCGATGCCGCCCAAGGGCGGCTCGGCCGCGAGCGAAGCCGAGCTCAAGGCGGTGGTGACGTACATGGTGAGCAGCGTCAAGTAAGGCGCAAGGCGCTTCACCCCGAACCCAAGCCGGCCAGCGAGCCGGCTTTTTTGCGCTCGGCCTTCGGCCAAAAAATGGCAGTGCTTCCACGCATCCAGCCGGCCGGCGGCTGCGTAGAGGGGTGGGTGCGGGTGCCACTCCAGGGCGGCGCATCGGCGCATTTCCCAAGTCACCACAACCCGAGGAGCCCCATGTACAAACTCTCGATGATCGCCGCCGCCATTGCCCTGTCGGCCTGTGCCAGCGCCCCGATGATGATGATGAAGGTCGACAACGCCGCGCTGCCCGAGCCGGTGCGTGTGCCGGCCGGCCAGAAAGTGATGATGTCGACCACCGGCGTCGGCGAGATCACCTACGAATGCCGCGAGAAGAAAGACATGGCGGGCGCCCACGAATGGGCCTTTGTCGCTCCGGTCGCCACGCTCTACAGCGGTGACAAGAAGGCCGTGGGCAAGTACTACGGTGGCCCGACCTGGGAAGCGAACGACGGCTCCAAGGTCACCGGCAAGCAGGCCGGCGTGGCGCCGGGCGCACCGGGCAACATCGCTTTGCAGCTGGTGAAGGCCGAGCCGGCGATGGGCGCGGGCGCGATGACCGGCGTGAGCTACATCCAGCGCGTGAACACCAAGGGCGGCGTGGCCCCGGCGATGGCCTGCGACGCGATGAGCAAGGGCAAACGTCAACAAGTGGCCTACGAGGCCGACTACGTGTTCTACGGGATGTGATCAGGGCGCCGGCGCGAGCCGGACGCCGAAGCGTTTGACGAGCGCGTCGAAGGCCGTGGCCGTGGGTGCCCACGCCGCGCTTTCGACCGCGCCAGCCGCGGCTTCCATGTCGAGCGTGTGCACGATACCGAGACCGATGTCGGTGGCCAGGAACAGGCGGTCGTGCTCGTCGAGCCAGGCCGATTCGAACTGCGCCGCCAGGCCGGTGTGGCTGGTGATGCGGGGCGCAGCGCCGGGCACCGCGTCGAGCCGCCAGATCCACGGTGCGGCTTCGAGTTCAACGTACACCCGCTGCGGCCCGTTCTGGAAAAACCAGCAGCCAGCGTCATCGACCAGGTAGTTGCGCTCGATGAACTCGCGCAGCTTCTCGTGCAGGATGCGGCTGCCCTTGACCTTGGGGAAAGGCCCCGCCGCCTGCACCCGGTCGTCGCGCATGTACCAATCGCCACGCGCGTCGAGCGCGAGCCAGCCGTAACAGTGCGGCACGTTGGGCCACTTCTTCAGCGCTTGTTTGACGATGTCGTCCATGCCTTGATCTTCGTTCAGAGCTGGCGTTTGATCCAGCCCATCACCGCTTCGGGCAGTGTGTGTACATGGCCTGGCCAGCTTCCACCGGGAAAGCCGACGTGTCCGCCGTGCGGCGGTTGCCACAGCGTCACATGCCGGCCGACCTCTTGCGCGCCCGGCAGGCTGCTCGCCGGCACGAACGGGTCGTTGCGCGCGTTCAGCACCAGCGCCGGGATGCGAATGGCATGCAGGTGCGGCTTGGCCGAACCGCGCGACCAGTAGTCGTCGGTGCCCTTGAAGCCATGCAGCGGCGCGGTGAACACGTCGTCGAACGCGTACAGGTCGCGTGCGGCGAGCAGCTTCTCGCGGCTGAACAGGCCGGGGTGCTGCGCCAGCTTGGCGAACGCCTTGGGTTTCATGCTGCGCAGGAACATGCGCGTGTAGACCTGCCGGTTGAACCCTTCGCCGATGGCCCGGCCGCCGGCCGCCAGATCGATCGGCGAGGACACGGCGCACACCGCGCTGGCGATCTGCGCCGCCGTATCGCCGGCCTCTTCGGCCCAGCGCAGCAGGGCGTTGCCACCCAGTGAAACGCCGACGGCGGCGATGGTGCCTGCATGCATCGAGCGAAGCCGTTGCAGCACCCAGCCGATCTCTTCGAAATCACCCGAGTGGTAAGCCCGCGGCGCCAGGTTCAGTTCGCCCGAGCAGCCACGAAAGTGCGGCACCACGAAGCGCCAGCCGTTGTGCCGCGCCCAGTGCGCGAAGGCCTGCGCGTAGTGGCTGCCCGACGAGCCTTCGAGGCCGTGGAACAACACCAGCAGCGGCGCGCTGCTGTCTTCGCCCTGCCAGTCGACGTCGATGAAATCGGCGTCGGATGTGGCCCAGCGTTCGCGCCGGTAGGTCGGGGCGTCTCCGGCGAAGCGCTTCGAGAACAGCGCCGGCCAGATCGTCTGTGCGTTGCCCCCGACCAGCCAGCGTGGCGCGCGGTACTGCTGCATCAATGCAGCACGGAGGCCGCCTCGGCGATCTCCTGCACTTCGCGCGGCGAGCCCGGGCTGGCGTGGTGCGCCACGAGCCGCCAGCCCTGCGCGCCTTTCACGTAGACGTTGGTCGCGATCACCCAGGCCGACTGCGGGCCTTCTGCGGTCATCACCCGCACCTGCTCGAGCACGCTGTGCACGGCACAGCTGTGGGTCTGCAGGCGCCGCACTCTTTCGGGTCGGGCGTCGATCGTGCCGTTGGCGAACATCGAGTCGAAGGCGGCGCGAATCGCTCCGGCGCCGACGACGCGCGGCCCGCCGGGATGCACGCAGCTGATGTCTTCGTCGTCGGACCACACGGCCATCAGCCGCTCGATGTCACCGCGCTGCAGCGCTTCGTAGAACTGCAGCTCGATCTCGTCGGGCGAAGCGAGCGGCGCCATCGGTTTGGGTCGGGCCATGCGCAGCACTCCTGGTCAGCGGAACACCACGGTCTTGTGACCGTTGAGCAATACACGGTGCTCGACATGCCAGCGCACGGCGCGCGCCAGCACCACGCTTTCGATGTCGCGCCCCACCGCGGTGAAGTCTTCGGGGCTGAGCGCGTGGTCGACCCGCTCCACGTCTTGCTCGATGATTGGCCCTTCGTCGAGTTCGGCGGTCACGTAGTGGGCCGTGGCGCCGATCTGCTTCACGCCGCGCGCGTGGGCCTGGAAGTACGGCTTCGCACCCTTGAAGCCGGGCAGGAAGCTGTGGTGGATGTTGATCGCGCGGCCCTTCAGGAAACCGCAGAACTCGGCCGAGAGAATCTGCATGTAGCGCGCGAGCACGAGCAGGTCGACGTGCAGTTCTTCCACCAGCGCCTGCACCTGCAGCTCTTGCGCGCGCTTGTCGGCCGGCGCCGCACCGGCCTTCAGCGGCAGGTGGTGAAACGGCACGCCGTGCAGCGCACACAGGTCGGCGAAATCAGGGTGGTTCGAGACCACGGCCACCACCTGCGCCGGCAACTGGCCGGTGTCGCAGCGGAACAGCAGGTCGTTCAGGCAATGGCCGTGCTGGCTCACCATCAACAGCAAGCGCGGCTTGCGCGCGAGCGCGTAGACCTGCGTTTCCATGCCGAACTTTGCGCGCAAGGGCGCCAGCAAGGCCAGCAGCGCGTCGCAGTCGGCCAGCGCCTCGGGCGCCTCGAAGTGCACGCGCATGAAGAACAGGCCGCTGCTGTCGGCGTTCAACACGTCGCCGAATTGCTGCGAATCGACGATGTTGCAGCCGGCCTCATACAACAGACCCGAGACCGCATAGACGATGCCCTTGGTATCTCGACAGGAGAGGGTGAGAACGAATTCGCAAGGGCTGGACATAGGGTAGTCTTCTGTGGTTCTTCGATTGTACGAAGCCCCGCGTTCCCGCCATGCCTGTTGCCGGCGCGTGTCAGCCCTCACACCGATTCGCCTTGCCGCGCCTCCCCTGAACCCATGGCAACACCGCAAACCGACTGGAGCGACCGCAGCCTCGAGCTCTCGCGCTTGCTCGGCCGAGCGGGCCTGGGCGACCGCGCGGCATTTGCCACGCTTTACGAGCGAACCAGCTCGCATCTGCTCGGCGTGGTGCTGCGTATTCAAAGAGACCGGGCCCAGGCCGAAGACATTCTCCAGGAGGTGTATGTCAACGTCTGGCGCGCGGCGCAGAGTTTCGATGCCGCCCAAAGCCAACCTTTGACCTGGCTGAGCAGCATCGCGCGCAACCGCGCGATCGACAGCCTGCGCCGCACGCAAACCCAGCCGCAATTCCGCTCAACGACCAGCTTCGGCACCGACCAAGAGGAAACCGACGTGTACGACACCGTGGCCAGCGACGCGCCCGGCCCGCTCGATCTGCTGAGCCGGGCCTCTGATGCCCGCGCGCTGTCGTCGTGCATGCAAACCTTGAGCGCGCAGCAGCGGCAAAGTGTCGCGCTGGCCTTCTTCGACGGCCTGAGCCACGCCGAAGTGGCCGAGCAGATGCGCCAGCCGCTGGGCACCGTGAAGTCGTGGGTGCGGCGGGCCTTGATGTCGCTGAAGAGCTGCCTCGAATCCGCGGTGCAGCGCGACAACGCGAAGTCGGAAGCCTGAGATGGATTACAGCCGCCCCGAACTCGCCGACCGCCTTGCCGCCGACTACGTGGCCGGCACCTTGCGCGGCCCGGCGCGCCGCCGCTTCGAAGCGCTGCTGCCGGCGCACGCCACGCTGCGTGCCGCGACCCGCGCCTGGCAAGACCGCTTGATGCCGCTCACCAGCGTGGTCGAGCCCGCGAAGCCCTCGGCCGCGGTCTGGCAGAAGATCGAACAGCGCATCAAACCGGCGAGTGCATCGGTGCTTGCCGAACCCGCCGGCTGGTGGCGCCAGCTCGGGTTCTGGCGCGCGTTTTCTGGCATCGCCGCGGTGGCGGTCGTGAGCCTGTCGGTGCTGCTGGCCAACCCCGGGCCGACCCAGGCGCCGATCATCGTGGTGTTGTCGTCCACCGCCCCGGCCGAAGGCGGCGCGGTGGTGCCGGCCTCGTTCGTGGCCAGCATCAGCGGTGATGGCCGTACCGTCGTGACGCGGCCGCTCGTGAACGTCAGCGTCGAAGCCAACCGGGTGCTCGAACTCTGGGCCGCGGCCGGCAAGGGCGCGCCGCGTTCGCTCGGTCTGATCTCGGCGAACGGCGCCAGCGCGTTCACGAAAGCCACCCTGCCGGCCGGTACCGACCACCTGGCCGTGAGCCTGGAACCGCCGGGCGGCTCGCCCACCGGCGCACCGACCGGCCCGGTATTGTTCGTCGGCAAGCTCACGCTGTAGTTCAGGGCGCGCTGAGCGCTTGCTGGAGCGCGCTTTCCACGCGCATCGGGCTCAGCTCGGTCAGGCAGCGGTAGTGGCCGAAGCGGCAGGTGCGCTCGAAACACGGCGAGCATTCGAGCTGCAATTCTTCCTTCAGCCAGAGCACGCGCGCCCTCGGGTTCAGCGGCGGCGTGTGCTCCGGGCTGGTCGAACCGAACACCGCCGCCTGCGGAACGCCGAAAGCCGCGGCCACGTGCATCAGGCCCGAGTCGTTGCTGACCACGCCACGTGCTGCGGCGATCAGCGCCATCGCGTCGATCAACGAGGTCTTGCCGGCCATCACGGTGCAGGCACCGGGCGCAGCGGCGGCGATTTCTTCGCACAAGGCGACCTCTTTGCCCGAGCCCATCAGCAGCACCGGCTGGCCGTGCTGCTCGAACAACGACGCGGCGAGTGCCGCGTAGTGCGCGGCCGGCCAGCACTTGGCCGGGCCGTATTCGGCGCCCGGGGCAAAGGCCCAGTAGGCGCCTGGCTGCACCTCTGCGGCCTTCGTGGCTGAGCGCAACACGGCTTCATCGAACCGCAACTGCGGGCGTTCATGCGCGGGCACCGGCTCGCCGGCCAGCGCGCCGTAAAAAGCGACCATCGGCGGCCGGCCTGCCGGGCTCTTGAGTCGCTGGTTCAGCAACACGTAGCGGCCTTCGCCCTGATACCCCACACGCTTGGGAATGCCCGCGAGCCAGGGGATCAGCGCCGACTTGAGCGAGTTGGGCAGCACGTAGGCCAGGTCGAAGCGCCCTCGCAATTTCGCAGCGACGCGCCTGCGCTCGGCCCAATCGAGCCGGCCATGCGCGAACGGCAGGTCGATCACCTCTTGAACCTGCGGCATCGCGCGGTACACCGGCGCCACCCAGGGCAACGCAGCCACCGTGAGTTGCTCGCCGCGGGCCGCGAGGCGCGCGAGCAGCGGCTCGGTCATCACCGCGTCGCCGATCCACTGCGGCGCCACGATGAGGCTCTGGGTCATCGGCTAACGCTCAATGGGCGTGGATTTTCTCGCCGGCCTTGAGCTTGTAGACCGTGCCGCAGTAAGGGCACTTGCCTTCGCCGGTGGTCGCCACGTCGATGAACACGCGTGGGTGCGTGCTCCAAAGCGCCATCTTCGGGTTCGGGCAGAACACCACGCCAGGGCCTTGCAGGTCGTGCGCGGTGACTTCGATCGCGGCTTGTTTGCTGTCGCTCATGGTCTCAAACCTTGGTCAGCCACTCGGCGTATTTGGGGTTGCGGCCGTTCACGATGTCGAAGAACGCGCTCTGGATTTTTTCGGTGATCGGCCCGCGCGAGCCGGCACCGAGCTCGATGCGGTCGAGCTCGCGGATCGGCGTGACTTCGGCGGCGGTGCCGGTGAAGAAGGCTTCATCGGAGATGTAGACCTCGTCGCGCGTGATGCGCTTTTCCACCAGCTTCAGCCCCAGGTCGTTGCAGATCGCGAGGATCGTGTCGCGCGTGATGCCGTTGAGCGCACCGGCCGACAGATCGGGCGTGTAGACCACGCCCTTCTTGATGATGAAGATGTTCTCGCCCGCGCCTTCGCTGACGAAGCCTGCCGAGTCGAGCAGCAGCGCTTCGTCGTAGCCTTCTTCGGTCACTTCCATGTTGGCCAGGATCGAGTTGGTGTAGTTGCTCACCGCCTTGGCCTGCGTCATCGTGATGTTGACGTGGTGGCGCGTGAAGCTCGAGGTCTTCACGCGGATGCCGCGCTTCAGGCCTTCTTCACCGAGGTAGGCGCCCCAGGGCCAGGCCGCGACCATCAGGTGGATGGTGTTGCCCTTGGGGCTGACGCCGAGCTTTTCGGAGCCGATCCAGACCAGCGGGCGCAGGTAGCAGGATTCGAGCTTGTTCTCGCGCACGACGAGTTTTTGCGCTTCCATCACCTGCTCGGGCGAAAACGGGATCTTCATGCGCAGGATCTTGGCGCTGTTGAAGAGCCGCTCGGTGTGCTCGCGCAAACGGAAGATCGCGGTGCCGCCAACGCTGTTGTAGGCCCGCACGCCTTCGAAGGCGCCGCAGCCGTAGTGCAGGGTGTGGGTCAGCACGTGGATCTTGGCGTCGCGCCAGTCCACCAGCGTGCCGTCCATCCAGATCTTTCCGTCACGATCGGCCATCGACATGGCGGGTCTCCTTGGGTCCGCCCCGAGAGAGTCGGAGCGCGGGAGACGATTCTATTCGGGGCGGCTCGGGGCAAGCCGCCCGGTCAGCGGGTCACGGGCTCAGCGGCCACCGAAGAAGTGGTGAAACACGCCGGGCTCGATCACTTCGCGCATCGACAGGCCATTGAGCGTTTCGCGAAACGGCTCGGAAGGCGCCAAGGCGTCGAGGTCGGCCGGCATGGTGGCGTCCCAGGGTGACGGCTGGAACGAGGTACTCGCCTCAAACCCCGACACCGTGTTGGCCGCATCGCGTGCCCAGTTGCCACGGCTGACGAGCCGCTTCGAGAGTGAATCGGCCAGCGAAGGCAACTCTTCCCATTCGATCGCGCCACCGTAGGCGACGGCGCGGTGCTGGGCTGCGAAGTACTGTTTTGGTTGTGCGTGGCTCATGGTGTTTGCCTTTCGAGTCGGTATGTGAAGCGTATCGGCAGGCCGCGCATTTCATTGACCGAAAAGCGGGCGAAGGCCGCGCCAGTTCGCGCTGCGGCGGCCGTGAGCGTGAACAAGTGCAACAACGCCGTCACGCCAAGGCTTGACGCGACAATAGGAAGCATGCCCCGCCTTCAAGCCCTGCCGAATGCGCCAAAGCCGGCGCCCGAAGCCCCCGCCGCCACCGCGGCAAAGCGGGTGCGTGGCGTGCCGGCCGACCCGCAGAAGTTCGCGGTGCACGTGCACAAGAGCAGCATCGACGGTCAGGGCGCCTTCGCCGCCGAACCGATCCCCGCGCGCCGCAAGATCGGCGAGATTCGCGGCGAGGCCATCAGTGTGAAAGAAGCGCGCCGCCGCGCCAAGGGCGTGGCGCGCATCATGATCGTCGAGCTGAGCGAACGCCGCGCGATCGACGCGTCGCGCTCGGCCGACCCGCTGCGCTTCACCAACCATTCTTGCCAGCCGAACGCGGTGCTGCGCATTCGCCAGGGCCGCGTCGAGTTCTATGCGATGCGCGATGTGCGGCTGGGTGAAGAGCTCACCGTCAACTACGGCGAAACCCACCACGAAGGCAAGCTGCGCTGCCGCTGTGGTGCACCGGGTTGTGTCGGCCGGCTGTAGGGTCGGGCTTCGGTCGACGGCTGCAGCTTCAAAGCCGGTCGAGGTAGCCGAAGCTGCCGTTCTCTTTCACTTCGCGCGCGGCCGCTTGCAGCCCCGCCATCGCCGCGCGGTAAAGCGAAGTGGCCAGGCTGACGCGGCGCACGCCCGCGGCCTGCAGCTCGGCCACGCTGAACGACTTGCCCTTGATGCTGACCATGAAGCTGAACGGCTTCGACAACGAAGCGCACACCGTGCGCACCGCTGCCAGATCGGGCAGGCCGGGCGCGAACAGCACGTCGGCGCCGGCCTTCTCGAAGGCCTGCAGGCGCCGGATCGTGTCGTCGAGATCGGGGTTGCCGCGCAGGTAGTTCTCTGATCGTGCGGTCAGCGTGAACGGGAAAGCATGGGCACGCGCCGCTTCCGCCGCGGCGGCGACACGCTCGACCGCGTGGTCGAAGTCGTAGAGCGGCTTGGCCGCATCGCCGCTCGCGTCTTCGATGGAACCGCCGATGAGACCCGCCTCCCCCGCGAGGCGAATCGTCAGCGCCGCGTCGGCCGGCGAGTGGCCGAAGCCGTTTTCCAGATCGGCGGCCACCGGCAGGTCGGTCGCCATCACGATGGCGCGGCCGTGCGCCAGCGCTTCGTCGCGCGAGATCTCGCCATCTCGCCGGCCCAGCGCCATGGCGCACGCGGCGCTCGACGTGGCGAGCGCTTCGAAGCCCAGTTTGGCGAGCATCAGCGCCGAGCCGGCGTCCCACGGGTTGGGCATCACGAACAGCGCCGGGCCGCGGTGCAGCGCCGCGAAACGCTCGGCCTTCTGCAATTGCGTGACGGGTGCTGCGGGTTGAGACGGGCTGGCCATGATGGTGAACCTCCTGTGCAGCCGATTCCGCCGCGTCGGCCAGAATGCGCGCAGTTCATGGAAACCATCGCCGTCATCGACTTCGAAACCACCGGCATCTCGCCCGGCCAGGGCGCCCGCGCGACCGAGATCGCCGCGGTGCTGGTGCAAGGCGGGCAGATCGTCGGGCGCTTTCAGAGCCTGATGAACAGCGGCGCGTGGGTGCCGCCCTTCATCGAGCAGCTCACCGGCATCAGCAACCGCATGCTGCAGACCGCGCCACCGGCCCGCGCCGTGATGCACGAGGTGGCGCGCTTCACCAAGGGCTGCCCGCTGGTCGCGCACAACGCGGCCTTCGACCGCGGCTTCTGGCAGGCCGAGCTGGAGCGCGCCGAGTGTGAGCCTGATTCAGCGCACGTGTTCGCCTGCACCGTGCTGCTCTCGCGCCGGCTCTACCCGCACGCCGACAACCACCGGCTCGGCACGCTCGCCCGGCTGCACGCGCTGCCGAGCGCGGGGCGCGCGCACCGGGCCCTTGCCGATGCGGAAGTGACGGCGCATTTGCTGATGCGAATGCAGCAGGACGTGCGCGAGCGGTTTGCGGAGCCGCTGGCCGGCACGGGTGCAACGCACGCGCTGCTGATGGCAATGCAGCGGTCACCCAAGGACCAACTGCAGCGCTGCGTGGCGCGCGCAAGCGCGGCGCGCTGACGGGGCCCGGCAGTTGAAAGACGAGTGGCAGCCGTTCATGTTGGCTGCCAGGCTCACGCTTGCTAACATGCTGACGGCTGTCTCACGCAACGGGTAAGTTGCATGCCGAACAGGGGCGGATGTGGGGCCACACTTTGGTGGCAGCCCAGCGCAACGTCCCGGCAACTCCGCCGGCGATGGCAAAAAAAACAATACCCAACGGAGCCCTGATGGCGACCACCGACACCGACAACACCGACCTTGCACGCGCCGAGATTCTTTGGAAGGCCGCCGACACCCTGCGCGGCCAGATCGACGCCGCCGAGTACAAGCATGTCGTCCTCGGCCTGCTTTTCCTCAAGTACATCTCCGATTCGTTCGAAGCCCGGCGCGAAGAACTCAAAGCCGAACTGGCCGCCGATGGCATCACTGGCCCACAGCTTGAGAGCCTGCTGGAAAACCGCGACGAGTACACCGCCGAACGGGTTTTCTGGGTGCCGCCCGAGGCGCGCTGGCAGAACCTTCAAAACCAGGCTGCCCGCCCCGAGGTCGCGACACTGATCGACGACGCCATCCTCGCCGTCGAGCGCGACAACCTCGGCCTCAAGGGCAAGCTGCCGCGCGACTACGCCCGACGCGGCATCGCGCCTGAGAAGATGAAGGGCCTAATTGACTTGATTGCCGACATCGGCTTCAAGGGTGACCGATCCAAGGCGCGCGACACGCTCGGCCGCGTCTACGAATACTTCCTCAGCAAGTTCGCCGCGGCCGAAGGCAAGCTCGGTGGCGAGTTCTTCACGCCGCGCAGCATCGTGCGCCTGCTGGTCGAGATGCTCGAACCCTACGAGGGCCGCGTGTACGACCCCTGCTGCGGCTCGGCCGGCATGTTCGTGCAGTCAGAGCGATTCGTGGAAGCGCACGGCGGGCAGAAGACCGACCTCTCGATCTTCGGCCAGGAGTCCAACCCCACCACCTGGCGGCTGGCGCACATGAACCTCGCCATCCGCGGCATCGAGGCCAACCTCGGTGCGCAGCCGGCCGACAGCTTCCTGCGCAACCTGCACCCCGACCTCAAGGCCGACTACATCCTCGCCAATCCGCCGTTCAACATCTCTGACTGGTCGGGCAAGCTGCTGGCCGAAGACGTGCGATGGCGCTATGGCGCGCCGCCGACGGGCAACGCCAACTACGCGTGGATTCAGCACTTCATCCACCACCTGGCCCCGCCCAACGGCCGTGGCGGCGGCGTGGCCGGCTTCGTCATGGCGAACGGCTCCCTCTCTTCAGGCTCCGGCGGCGAGGGCGAGATTCGCCAGCGCATCGTCGAGGCCGACCTGGTGGAATGCATCGTCGCGCTGCCGGCCCAGCTCTTCCTGACCACCGGCATCCCCGCCTGCTTGTGGTTCCTTACCCGCGACAAGACCGGCCGGAACTTGAAGAACGGCGGGCGCAACCGCCAAGGCGAGACGCTGTTCGTCGACGCACGCAAGCTCGGCACGATGCAGACACGTACTCTGCGAGTGCTGACCGGCGGCAACGATGGCGAGAGCATGCTGGCCGACGGCATGGGTGACCCGAACTTCGATTCCGACCTTGGCCGCATCGTCTACGCCTTCCGCCAGTGGCGCGGCGAGCCTGCACCCGCGTGGTGGGACGAGGCCCACCATGGCGCTTGGGCCTACAGCGACATCCCCGGCTTCTGCAAGGCAGAAAGCATCGCGGGCATCGGCAAGCACGGCTTCGTGCTCACGCCTGGCCGCTACGTCGGTGCCGAGGAGCAGGTGGACGACGGCGAACCGTTCACCGAGAAGTACCCGCGCTTGCTCGCTGAGCTGGAGGTGTGTTTCGGCGAGGGCGAGCGCTTGATGGCCGTCGTGCGCGAGCGGTTGAAAGGGGTGAGCGATGCCCGATAAGAGCGAGCCGCCCGAGCCCGCGCCACCAGACGGTCAGGTCCTCATTTATCAGGACGGAGCCACCCAGCTCCAGGTTCGCCTGGAGGGCCGCAGCGTGTGGCTGTCGCAGCGACTGATTGCCGAGCTGTTCCAGGTCTCGGTGAAGACCGCCAACGAGCACTTGGTCAACATCTACAGCGAGCGGGAACTTGACCCCGAGGCAACTGTCCGGAGTTTCCGGATAGTTCAAGCCGAGGGCAGCCGCCAGGTCAGCCGGGCGATCGACCACTACAGCCTCGACGCGATCCTGGCCGTTGGCTACCGGGTTCGCTCCGCCCGCGGCACCTCGTTCAGACAGTGGGCCACTGCCCGCCTGTCGGAGCTGCTGGTCAAGGGCTTCACGATGGACGACGAGCGGCTGAAGGAAGGCCGATCCCTCGGCTCAGACTACTTCGACGAACTGCTCGAGCGCATCCGCGCCATCCGCGCCTCGGAGCGCAGGTTTTATCAAAAGATCACCGACATCTACGCCACCAGCATCGACTACGACGCAGCGCACCCGCTCAGCCAGACCTTCTTTGCCACCGTCCAGAACAAGCTGCATTTCGCCATCCACGGCCGCACCGCCGCGGAGGTCATCAAGGGCCGTGCCGATGCGGTGAAACCCAACATGGGCCTGACCACGTGGAAGAACGCGCCACACGGCCCCATCCGCAAGGCCGATGTCTCCGTTGCCAAGAACTACCTGTCGCAGCCAGAGATTGCTGAACTGAACCGCGTCGTGACCATGTACCTCGACTTCGCCGAGGACCAGGCCCGGCGCAAGAAGCCGATGCACATGGCTGAATGGGTGCAGCGGCTCGATGCCTTTTTGCAATTCAACGAGCGCAACGTGTTGACCCATGCGGGCGCTGTATCGCACCACTTGGCCGAGGCCCATGCGCACGGGCAGTTCGAGCAGTACGACGCCGAGCGTCGAAGGTTGGAGGCCGCGCAGCCGAGCAGCGATTTCGACCGGGCGGTCGAGGAGGTGAAGCGGCTGGAGACTAGAGCGCCGCAGGCGACGGCGAAGAAGGCGGTCCGGAAAGCCCGGAAGAATGGCGGTAAAGATGACTGAAGAAATCACCTTTGGCGACCTCATCGATCGGGGAATATTGGATATCACCGATGGCTACCGCGCACAAAACTCAGAGCTCGGCGGCAACGGCTTGATCTTCCTGCGGGCCGGCCACGTTACCGATTCACATATCGATTTCACGGGGGTGGACAGGTTTCATGACGAGCTGACGCCTCGCCTCAAAGAAAAGATATCCCAGCCCAACGACGTAGCGGTCACAACGAAGGGGAACTCCACAGGTCGCATTGCCTTTGTCACAGCGACCATGCCTCCATTCGTTTACTCGCCGCATCTGAGCCGTTGGCGTTCTCTGGATCGCGATCAACTTGAACCAGGGTTCCTGCGCTACTGGTCCAGTGGGCGCGAGTTCGCCACTCAACTTCGAGGAATGTCGGCGTCCACGGATATGGCGCCCTATCTGAGTTTGCGTGACCAACGCCGCCTGAAACTCACATTGCCTCACATCGACAGTCAACGCGCCATTGCGAACGTTCTTGGCGCACTGGACGACAAGATCGAGCAGAACCGGATGACGGCACATGCGCTAGAACGACTGGCGCGAGCGATTTTCCAGGCTTGGTTTGTGGACTTCGAGCCGGTGAAGGCCAAGGCCGCCGGCGCAACCGCCTTCCCGTCCGTGCCGCAGCCCGTTTTCGATGCCCTGCCTACCCGCCTCGTCGATTCCGCCATCGGCCCCGTGCCGGAGAGGTGGGCGCTAGAGGCAATTGGCGATGTTGTCACGACGAAAGGCGGCGGCACGCCAAGCACAAGGAATGCAGACTACTGGGACGGGGGCGAGCACTTCTGGGCTACGCCGAAAGACATGTCTCGACTTGCACACCCAGTGCTGCTCGACACGGAGCGCCGAATAACGGACGCGGGCGTCAACAACATCAGCTCAGGGATCCTGCCGGTAGGCACGGTGCTGATGTCTTCACGTGCGCCTGTCGGCTATCTGGCCATTGCTGGTGTACCGACGGCAATCAATCAGGGATTCATCGCGATGGTGTGCGACGGTCCACTGCCGCCGACTTACGTCCTCAACTGGGCGTTTGCCTCGATGGACACTATCAAGGCGAATGCAAGCGGCACGACGTTCCCTGAAATCAGCAAAGGGAACTTCCGACCATTGCCCGTTGTGGTTCCCACTCCCGACGTGATCGTGGCATATAGACTAGCAGCCGATCCCATCTACGAACTGATCTCGGCCGCAGTGAGTGAGAGCGACCGACTGGCGCTTCTCCGGGACTATTTCTTGCCACGACTTCTCTCAGGAGCGGTGCGAGTCAATCTATGAACGACTCTCCTGCCCGTGACCGGTTGGAAACAGAGGGCCTCGATCCCGATGAAGTGCTCGTGGAGCGCCGACACGCAAGAGACGAGCAAAACTATCGCGATTGGTGCGAGTCTTCGTACGGAATGATTGCAATCGGGCAAGAGGAGATTCATCCCGCCGACATACTGGACAAATGCGCACCAGACGCCGCCAGACGCGGTCGCGCAGACGCGTTGGTGCAGGTCCGGACTGACCTCGAGCAGGAAGTTTGCGATGCCTTCCCTGCGCCTATTGCGGTCCCGTTCCATGCCTTCTTAGAAGGCCCGCGCTCAGCGCAAACACGCCTGCTCCGATTGCGTGACACCTGGGAGTCGACGGTTCGCCTATTGGCGGCGCTCTCGCTATCTGAGGCGGCGATCAGTCCTACCTCCTTTTCGCCCCTCGCTATTCGCGAGGGAAAGGACCAGGCGTGGAGGCCTTGCAAGCGTCGTGACTTTGTCTCTGACAAGCTTTCTGTGCGTATCGGTTTGACTGAAGGTGTATTGCATCGCGCCGGGGAGATCAGGGCCAGCTTGCAAATGAGCACGCTCCTTCCTGTGGATGTTCTCGGCGAGATTCGAAGATTGAATGTTGTGCGCAATGGGTTTTCCCACGAAGCAGCCAAATCCGAGGCGCAGGCGCGGGTCATCGTGGACGAGGTTTATCCCGTGCTCCGCGATGTCTTGCTGGATCTACGCGACTTGCAGGAGATCAAGCTGATACGGCTTCACAACGTCCAACCGGGTGGAGTTGCAGAGATTGAGGAACTGAACGGCCACGCGCAGAGCCGGAGGATCAGGGAGATTGAGCTCGACCCTGGCGCAGCGGCCGTTGCTATGTCAGCGGCAGCCGTTGACGGAATGCACAGAGTGCTTGCTCGTTTTAGCGGAATGACATTGGACCTAGGTCCGTTTTTCTATGCCGCCGATGACGACACAGGACACCGAACGCGCGTTCTGAGCTTCAAATCCAAGGACGCAGACGACTGGCACCTTGAGTGCGTGGCTGATTCGACGACCAAGAAGTCGTCGGCAATGCACCACGAGGCGCTTCTTGCCCGTCTCGAAGCCCTTCTTGGACAGTTGGGACAAGGTACGTGATGGCAAACGTCAACGAACAGCTCGTCGAAGACCTGACGTCTTTGCATTTCAGAGAGATCGGCGCGATCGTCAAGCGCGGCGTAGAGATCGACGATGCAGGTGAACGCAGCAATGCCACCGAGGTGTTGCTGAAAGGCCGCCTCAGCGCGGCGCTGCATCGCCTCAACCCCGAGCTGCCGCACGACGCTGTCGAAGAGGTCGTTCGCATCCTGTCGCGCCCGCCGCACCCCACGCTGATCCAGAACAATCGCTGGTTCCATGCCCAGCTCACCGACGGCGTCGAGATCGAGTATCGCGACACGAAAAGCGGCGAGACGCGGGGGGGGCGCGCACGGCTCATCGACTTTGACGACCCTGCCGCCAACCAACTGCTGGTGGTGCGCCAGCTCAGCGTCGCGGCCGCGTCGGGCAAGATCATCCGCCCAGACCTCGCGGTGTTCCTGAACGGGTTGCCCGTCGCGGTCATCGAGCTGAAGGACCCCACCGACACCCAGGCTGACCTCGGCACCGCGATCGACCAACTCGACCGCTACGCGCACACCGCGCCCGACCTCTTCGTGCCGAACGTGCTGCTGGCCGTCTCGGACGGCCTGCTGACCCGAGTTGGTTCGATCACCAGCGGACGCAGCCGCTTCATGCCCTGGCGGCCGTTGAACCACGACGGCGGCGGCGCGCCAACGCTCGAAGCGCTGATCCGCGGCCTGTGCGAGCCGCGCTCGCTGGTGGACTACCTGCGCGCGTGCGTCACCTTCGAGGAAGACGAGCGCGG
>JBDTTU010000088.1:0-18453 GCA_039930465.1 Burkholderiales bacterium | reverse complement strand
TGGTGTTGATGAAGAAGTCGAGCTGCGGGCCGCCTTCCCACCAGCCCGGGTAGGCATAGTTCGGCGCAACCTTGTACAGGCCGAGCTTGAGGTCGTCGTAAGGGCCGACCCATTCGGCCGCGTCGATCGTGCCTTTTTCGAGCGCCTGGTAGATCTCGCCACCGGGGATGCTCTGCGGCACGCCACCGATGCGCTCGAACACCTTGCCGCCGAAGCCGCCGATGCGGAACTTCAAGCCCTTCACGTCGGCCAGCGACTTGATCTCCTTGCGGAAGAAGCCACCCATCTGCGCACCGGTGTTGCCGCCGGGGAAGTTGATGATGTTGTACTTGGTGTAAAACTCGCGCATCAGCTTCAGGCCGTTGCCTTCATACATCCAGGCCGTCATCTGGCGTGAGTTCAGGCCGAACGGGATCGCACAGCCGAGCGCGAACACCGGGTCTTTGCCGAAGAAGTAGTACGGCGCGGTATGCGCCATCTCGACGGTTGCGTTCTGCACCCCGTCGACGACACCAAAGGCTGGCATCAGCTCACCACCGGCGTGGACGGAGATCTGGAACTTGCCACCGGTCATGTCGCTGACCTTCTTCGCGAACACCTCGGCGCCGCCGAAGATGGTGTCGAGCGACTTCGGGAAGCTCGATGCGAGGCGCCAGCGAATCTGACCGCCAGCGGAAACGGCCGGGGCGGCCATGCTGGCCGGCGCCGCGGCTGATGGAGGAGCAGCTTCGGGCTTTTTATCGCACGCGGCCAATATACCGGCACCGACCGCAGCGACTCCCGCCAAGCCAGCGCCGCCGACGAAGGAACGACGTTCCATTGCAAATCTCCTAAGTGATTTCGACCCGCGCGATTCTAGAGAGCGGTCCGCAGTTGCGCGCCGAGGGCTTACCCGGCTCAGCTGCCGGCGATCTTCATGCGGTCAACCAGCACCGAGCCGATGGTCTTGCTGCCCATGGTGTACGCGTCGGCGCCGACCGCCACGATGCCCTTGAGCATGTCGCGCAGGTTGCCGGCGATGGTGATTTCATGCACGGGGTACTGAATGCGCCCGTTCTCGACCCAGAAACCAGCCGCGCCGCGCGAATAGTCGCCGGTCACGTAGTTCACGCCTTGGCCCATCAGCTCGATCACGAACAGGCCGCGGTGCAGCTTCTTCAACATTGTGTCGAGCGTGTCGCCGGCGGCGGTGAGCCGGCTGGTCAGCGCCAGGTTCTGCGAGCCACCGGCGTGGCCGGTCGTTCGCATGCCAAGCTTTCGAGCCGAATAGGTCGACAGGAAGTAACCCTGGACGACGCCCGCCTTCACCACGTCACGCGCGCTCGTGCGCACGCCTTCGTCGTCGAACGGTGAACTGCCCTTGCCACGCGGCACGTGCGGGTCTTCGTGAACGTCGATGTGCTCGGGCAGCACCTGCTGGCCCAGGCTGTCGAGCAGGAAGGTCGACTTGCGGTAGAGCGCACCGCCACTGGTGGCCTGCACGTAGGCACCGAGCAAGCCGGCCGCGACGGTCGACTCGAACAACACCGGCACCTCGCAGGTCTTGATCTTGCGCGACTTCAGGCGCGAGAGCGCGCGCTCCGACGCGTAGCGGCCCACCAGCTCGGGCGCGGCCAGGTCACTGGCCGAGCGCATCGAGGTGTACCAGGCATCGCGCTGCATGTCGTCGCCGCCGCGCGCCGGTGTCGACGCGATCGGCGCCACCGAGAGCGAATGGCGCGAACTGGCGTAACCGCCACCGAAACCACGGCTGTTGCCAGCGTAGAAGTGCGACTGTTGCGCCGACACGCCCGCGCCTTCGGAATTGGTGATACGGCGGTCCACCGCGAGCGCTGCCGATTCGCAGCGCAAGGCCAGTTGCATCGCCGCCTCGGCGTCGATCGCCCAGGGGTGGAACAGGTCGAGGTCGCGAAGCGCGGCGTCACCGCGTGCGATGTCTTCGGCGTCGGGCAGGCCGGCGGCTGGGTCTTCAGCGGTGAAGCGGGCGATGTCGTGCGCGGCGCGAACCGTCTGCTCCATCGCGGCGCGCGAAAAGTCGGAGGTGTTGGCGTTGCCGCGGCGCTGGCCCACGTAGACCGTGACGCCCATCGACTTGTCGCGGTTGCGTTCGACGTTTTCCACCTCGCCCTTGCGCACCGAAACCGACAGCCCCACACCTTCCGACACTTCGGCCGCGGCGTCGCTGGCGCCGATCGAGCGTGCGAACGCCAGCGCGTCGTCAACGTACTGCCGGAACTGCTCGCGTGAATAAGCGAAGCCGGAGGGCGAAGACTGGCCGGTCGAAGCGGAAGTGGGCATGGGCTGGGTGAACCGTGGTGGTTGCGCGGTGCGCAGGGGAGGTGCACGACTATGATACCGACCGACCTCTCTGCCCCGACCGACCATGCCCGCACCGCACCCGAGCGACGACCAAGCCCCCGGCGCCGAGCCCTCGGCCTCGCCGTTGCTGGACCGCCCGAGCAAAACCCGCCGCAAGGCCGATTCGCACGAGTTGCAAGACCTGGGCGAAGCGGTGGTCGCGCTGCCCGACGAGCGCCTGGCCGGGTTGGGCATGTCGGAATCGCTGCTTGATGCCGTCCGCGCCTACAAAAAGACGCGCACATGGGAAGGCAAACGACGCCAGATGCAATACATCGGCAAGCTGATGCGGCGCGACGACCCCGCGCCGATCCGCCAGGCCGTGACCGACATGCAACTCGGCCGCGCGCAAGACTCTCTCTCGCTGCACCAGGCCGAACGCTGGCGCGCCGAGCTGATCGCGGAAGACGATGCCGCCACGCGCTGGGCGGCCGAACAGCCGCAAACTGATCTTCAGCAGTTGCGCAGCCTGATCCGAGCCGCCCGCAAAGACGCTTCGCTCGTGCCCGAAAAGCGCAGCGGCCGGGCTTACCGCGAGCTGTTCCAGTTCATCAAACAACACCTGGGCGCCAAGCCGGAGGCAGCAGCATGAGCCCGTACGGCCGCCCGAAGGGCTCATTCACCGCAGTGCGAAGCACGGAGGTTTCCTGATGAGCGGCTTCGACACCATTCACATCGGCTTGGTGTCGGTCAGCGACCGTGCCTCGAAAGGCGTCTACGACGACCTCGGCATTCCCGCGCTGCAAACCTGGCTCTCTTCGGCTTTGCGCAACCCGATCGTGTGGGAGACGCGCCTGATCCCCGACGAGCAGGCCGCCATCAGCGCCGCCTTGATCGAACTCGTCGACAGCGTGGCCTGCGACCTCGTGCTCACCACCGGCGGCACCGGCCCGGCCCTGCGCGACGTGACCCCCGAAGCCACCCTCGCCGTGGCCCACAAGCTCATGCCCGGCTTCGGCGAGCAGATGCGCCAGATCAGCCTGAACTTCGTGGCCACGGCCATCCTCTCGCGCCAGGTCGCCGTGACCCGAGGCAAGGCGCTGATCATCAACCTGCCGGGGCAGCCGAAGTCGATCGCCGAAACATTGGCCGGCCTGCCCGCGCGCGACCCACCGGTGCACGGCATCTTCGCCGCCGTGCCCTACTGCATCGACCTGATGGGCGGGCCTTACATCGAAACCGACGCCACGGTCTGCAAGGCTTTCCGCCCGAAGTCGGCCCAGCGGCCACTGGCCGCGCCGTGACCCGGGCCGCGGCGGCTGCACTGCTCGCGCTGTGCGCTGCTGCGGCATGGCTGCCGGCGGCGCAGGCCCAGGAAACGATGGTCGAGTTCACGGTGGTGCGCACCGACACGATGATCGGCCTGTCGCGCCAGATGCTGACCACACCGCAGGCCTGGCGCGAAGTGGCCCGGCTGAACAAGCTGCGCGACCCGAACCGCATCAACCCCGGCCAGGTGCTGCGCATTCCGCAACGCCTGATGCGCTCGGCGCCGGTGCCGGCGAAGCTGGTCAGCGTCACCGGTGAAGTGCGCGTCGACGGCACCGTGGCCGTGCTCGGCGCCGACCTTGTCGAAGGCCAGAAGCTGCAAACCGCCGAGGGCGCATCGGCCGTGCTCGCCATGGCCGATGGCTCGCGATTGCGCCTGCCGCCGTCGAGCCTGGCCGAGGTGGCAGCGAGCCGCACCTACGGTGGCCGAAATACCGAGCAAGGCGCGAGCGGCGGCTGGTTCACCGGTGCGCTGCGGGTGCTGCGCGGCTCGGTTGAAGTGTTCGCCACCAAGGTGCTGCGCGCCAAGCCGCTTGAAGTGATCACACCGACCGCCGTGGTGGGCGTGCGCGGCACGCAGTTTCGGGTCAGCTTCGACGAATCGGACAACGCGAGCACCCGTTCCGAAGTGGTCGAAGGTGTGGTGCGGCTCGACACCGGCAAGCAAGGGGCCGGGGTCGACCTGCGCGCCGGCTTCGGTGCAGTGAACGACGCGGCCGGCGCAGCGCCGCGGGTTGCCAAGCTGCTGGCCGCGCCTGATCTCGGTGCCGTGCCCGAATTGTTCGAGCGCCCACTGGTGCGCTTCAATTCGGCGGCCGCCACCGAAGTGCTGCGCGTTCAGGTTGCCGAAGACAGCCGCTTCGACCGCATCGTCAGCGACCAGCGTGTGCCCGCGGGCAGCGACGTGCGCATCGCCGGCCTCGTCGATGCCCGCTGGCACCTGCGCGCACGCCGCATCGACGAGCAAGGCATCGAAGGTTTCGACGCCACGCGGGTGTTCGTGCTCGCGGCCCGCCCCGAGCCACCGGTGTACCGCTCGCCGCGGGCCGATGCCAAGCAGTCGATCGGTGCGGTCGAATTTTCCTGGGCTTCCAACGTGGAAGCACCCCGTGCGCGTTTGCAAGTGGCCAGCGATGCCTCGTTCAACAACGTGCTGCTGGAGCGAGACAATTTGGCGGATGCCACATTGAGCGCGCCTTTCGACGCAGCCGGCGTGTACCACTGGCGCCTGGCGAGCCTGCGGCCCAATGGCGAGCGCGGGCCTTATGGCGATGCGCAGCGCTTCGAGTTGCGGCCTCTGCCCGAGCCGCCGAAGGGCGGCCCGGCGGCCGACGGCAAGACACTCATCTTCAGCTGGGGCGCTCGGGCCGAAGACCGCCAGCAAGTGCAACTGGCGCGCGACCAGAACTTCACCGAGATCGTCGCGCAAGACGAGCTGAAGTTGGCCGAGTGGGTGCTGCCCACACCGAGCCGCGGCGGCAGCTACTTCTTCCGCTACCGCAGTGTCGAGCCCGACGGCTTCACCGGCCCCTACAGCAGCACGCTCAGCATCGAGCTGCCGCGCGACTGGAGCCCGCTCTGGCTCTTGCTGCCGCTGCTGTTCGCGCTGTAACGCGAACCGCGTTCAGCGCTACTTGACGAGCCGGTTCAGCCGCTCGGCGTCGAAGGTTTCAACGGTGTGCGCGTCTTGCGGCACGCAGTCGGCGTGCGGCAACTCGCGCGAACGGGCCGAGAGCTTTTCGATCGCCTGCCAGAGCAAGGCGATCTGGTGCTCGTGGCCCGAAGCGTTGTCGATCAGGCCCTTCATCGCGTGCGACACCGGGTCGTCGCCCTGCGTGATGCCGTAGGCCGAGAAGCCCATCTTCGCCGCCGCTTCTTCACGTACCGCGTCGACTTCCTTGTGCAGAATGCGCGCCGGGTTGCCGACCGCCGTGGCTCCCGGCGGCACTTCCTTGACCACGACGGCGCCGGATCCGATCCGCGCACCGTCGCCGACCGTGAAGCCGCCGACCACCTGTGAACTGGCGCCGACGATCACACCGCGGCCGAGTGTCGGGTGGCGCTTCGTGCCCTTGCCGAGCGAGGTGCCGCCGAGCGTCACGCCCTGGTAGATCGTGCACTCGTCGCCGATCACGGCGGTTTCACCCACGACCACGCCCATGCCGTGATCGATGAACACCCGCCGGCCGATCGTGGCACCGGGGTGAATCTCGATGCCGGTGAAGAAGCGGCCCAGGTGCGAGATAAAGCGCGCCAGCCAGTGCAGGCCGTGGGCGCGGCACCATGCAGCACGCCGATGCAACACGAGCGCATGCAGGCCCGGGTAACACGTGAGCACCTCCCAGGTGCTGCGGGCAGCAGGGTCACGCTCGAGGATGCAGGCGATGTCTTCGCGAAGGCGCTGAAACATGGGAATCACGGAAGTGATGTGATTTTCAGTTTAGCCGCTGTGCCCCGAACGTGCTGGCGCCCAGGTTTGCGGTTTCAGCGCCGCGCCTTGTCCATGGCACGCGCGACGCCACGCAGGATGTGCACTTCATCGGTGGTGAGCTGGGCGCGGTTCAGCAACTGCTGCAGGCGCGGCATCAGCTTGCGTGGCACCTCGGGGTCGAGAAATTCGATGTCGACCAGGGTTTGCTGCCAGTGCTCGAGCAGCCCTTGCACGGCCACGCCGTCAGCACGTTTGGCATCGACGGTGCGGGCCTGCACCGGGAACCCGCCGAGCGCCTGGCGCCAGTCGTAGGCGAGCAGTTGAACGGCCTGGGCCAGGTTGAGCGAGCCGTAGTCGGCCACGGTCGGGATGCTCAGGCACACGTGGCAGCGGTACACGTCGTCGTTGCTCATGCCGAAGCGTTCGGAGCCGAAAACGAAGGCCACTCGATGGGTACCCGGTGCAAGCTCGGCAAACAGCTCGCGCGGCGCGCGCGTGGGCGGGCCGAAGTCGCGTGGTGTCATCGCCGTGGCACAGACCAAGCTCATGCCGTCGAGCGCTTCGCTCAGCGTGGCCACGATGCGCGCATTCGCCAGCACGTCGCTCGCGCTGCTCGCCATTGCCAGCGCGTCGGGCTGCTGCAGCACATCGGCAAAACGCGGCGCCACCAGGACCAGGTCGTTGAAGCCCATCACCTTCATCGCCCGCGCGGCAGCGCCCACGTTGCCGGGGTGGCTGGTGCCGATCAGGATGAAGCGTGTGGTGTCGGTGGCGGGCATGGGGCAGCAGGTAAAATGCCGATTATCCGCACCGGGCCCTTGTGCCCCGCTCTTTCGGTGCAACGCTCTTTCTTCCTGTCAGCCCCCTCTGCCCTCGCCTCGATCGGTCGCACCATGTCTCAAGCGCTTCACCCCATGCTCAACACCGCCATCAAGGCGGCCCGAAGCGCCGGGGGCATCATCAACCGGGCTTCTCTCGACCTCGACCTGCTGAAAGTCAACACCAAATCGCCGAACGACTTCGTCACCGAGGTCGACCACAAGGCCGAGGCCATCATCATCGAGACGCTGCTCGGCGCCTACCCGGGCCACGGCATCCTGGCCGAAGAATCGGGGCGCACCCACGGGGCGAAAGACAGCGAGTTCGTGTGGATCATCGACCCGCTCGACGGCACCACCAATTTCATCCACGGCTTCCCGGTCTATTCGGTGTCGATCGCGCTCGCGTTCCGCGGCCAGGTGCAGCAGGCGGTCGTGTACGACCCGACGCGCAACGACCTGTACTACGCGTCGAAGGGCCGCGGTGCTTTCCTGAACGACAAGCGCTTGCGTGTCTCGAAACGCATTCGGCTCGCCGATTGCCTGATCGGCACCGGCTTTCCTTTCCGCAAGGGCGACAACTTCAAGCGCTACATGCAGATGTTCGAGGTCGTGATGCAGAGCTGCGCCGGCCTGCGCCGCCCGGGCTCGGCCGCACTCGATCTTTGTTATGTGGCGGCGGGTTACACCGACGGTTTCTTCGAGACCGGGTTGAGCCCGTGGGACATTGCCGCCGGTTCGTTGATGATCACCGAAGCGGGCGGCCTGATCGGCAACTTCACCGGCGAGGCCGACTACCTCTACCAGCGTGAAGTGCTGGCCGGCAACCCGAAGGTCTATGCGCAGTTGGTGCCCTTGCTGTCCCCGTACAGCCATGTGATCACCGACGGCCCGACGGAAGGGGCGACAGCCACGCCGTCCGCCGCCACGGTCGATGCGACCGACACGACCGACGCGACCGACGCGACCGACGCATTTGTCGCCTCCGCGGCCGCAGCGCCAGTGGCCGCAGCTCGCAGGCCCGCGGTGCGCATCCGAAAGCAGGACATCGCGCGCTGAAAGTTCCGAGCCGCGCATGACCGAGCTCGCCGCTCACACGCCAATGATGCAGCAGTACCTGCGCATCAAGGCCGACTTCCCCGACACGCTCGTGCTCTACCGCATGGGCGATTTCTACGAGCTGTTCTTCGACGACGCGCGCAAGGCGAACCGCCTGCTCGACATCACGCTCACCCGCCGTGGCCAGAGCGCTGGCGAACCGGTGGTGATGGCCGGCGTGCCGGTGCACTCAATCGAGACCTACCTCGCCAAGCTGATCAAGATGGGCGAAGCCGTCGCGCTGTGCGAACAGGTCGGCGACGTGGCCACGGCCAAAGGCCCAGTCGAACGCAAGGTGGTGCGCGTGGTCACGCCCGGCACGGTGACCGACACCGAATTGCTGGCCGACAAGAGCGACGCGCTCCTGCTTGCCGTCAGCAAACAAGGCAAACACTTCGGCCTGGCCTGGCTCGCGCTGACAAGCGGCGAACTCGGCCTGACCGAGTGCACTGAACCCGAGCTCGACGCCTGGCTCGCGCGCCTCACACCGGCAGAAGTGCTGGTCGATCGTGACCACGTTCCGGCCGCGCTGCAGCGTGCCTTGCTCACACTGACCAACCGCCCGGCCTGGCAGTTCGACGCCGCGCTCGGCCTGCGCAAGCTCTGCGAACAACTCAAGGTCGCCAGCCTCGCCGGCTTCAACGCCCAAGACTTGCGCGCCGCGCAAGCCGCGGCCTCCGCTTTGCTCGCGTACGCCGAACACACGCAGGGCCAGGCGCTCGCGCACGTGCGCACGCTGCTCGTGCAACGCGCCAGCGACCTGCTCGACCTGCCACCCACCACGCACCGCAACCTCGAACTCACGCAGACCTTGCGCGGCGAAGATGCGCCGACCTTGCTCTCGCTGATCGATACCTGCCGCACCGGCATGGGCAGCCGCGCGCTGCGCCACTGGCTCACGCACCCGTGGCGCGAGCGGCGTGTGGCCACGCAGCGCCACGACGCGATCGACGCGCTGCAAGTCGCCGGCATCGACGGCCTTCGCGACACATTGCGCGGCATCAGCGATGTCGAGCGCATCACCGCGCGTGTGGCTTTGCGCCAGGTGCGCCCGCGCGAACTGGCCGGTCTGCGCACCACGCTGCAATCCCTTCCTGAATTGCGCCAGCACCTGTCCGCCGGTGAAACAGCACTGCTCGACATGCTCGGCGAAGCACTCATGCCGCCGAGCGAGATCCACGCCCTGCTGGCCGCGGCCATCGCCGACGAACCCGCCGTGCTGTTGCGCGACGGCGGTGTGATCGCCACCGACTTCGACGCCGCGCTCGACGAGCTGCGGGGCATCAGCGAAAACTGCGACGCCTTCCTGCTCGCGCTCGAAGCCCGCGAACGCGAGCGCACCGCCATACCGAACCTGCGGGTGCAGTACAACAAGGTGCACGGCTTCTACATCGAGGTCACTCAAGGCCAGGCATCGAAGGTGCCGGCCGACTACCAACGCCGCCAGACGCTGAAGAACGCCGAGCGCTTCATCACGCCGGAGCTGAAGGCCTTCGAAGACAAGGCGCTGTCGGCGCAAGACCGCGCGCTGGCGCGCGAGAAGCTGCTGTTCGAACAACTGCTCGATCAGTTGCAGGCGTTCATCGAGCCGCTCTCGGCGCTGGCCCGCGCACTCGCGAGCCTCGACGCGCTGGCCGCGCTCGCCGAGCGCGCGAACACGCTCAACTGGTGCCGCCCGGAGTTCGTGCGCGAGCCCTGCATCCAGATCGAAGCCGGCCGCCACCCGGTGGTCGAAGCGCGGCTGTTGGAGACCGGCCACGGCGGTTTCATGGCCAACGACTGCCGGCTCGACGCGTCGCAGAAGATGCTCGTGATCACCGGCCCGAACATGGGTGGCAAGAGCACCTTCATGCGGCAGGTCGCGCTGATCGCGCTGCTCGCCGCGATGGGTTCGTTCGTTCCTGCACGCGCCTGCAAGCTCGGCCCGATGGACGCGATCCACACCCGCATCGGCGCGGCCGACGACCTGGCCAACGCGCAATCGACCTTCATGCTCGAGATGACCGAAGCGGCCGCGATTCTGCACAGCGCCACCGACCAGTCTTTGGTACTGATGGACGAGATCGGCCGCGGCACCTCGACCTTCGACGGCCTGGCGCTCGCCGGCGCCATCGCCAGCCACCTGGTCGATCGCACCCGCGCTTTCACGCTCTTCGCCACGCACTACTTCGAGCTGACCGAACTGCCGGTGAAACACGAGCGCGCTTCGAACATGCACGTGTCGGCGGTGGAAAGCGGCGAAGACATCGTGTTCCTGCACGAGCTGCAGCCGGGCCCGGCGAGCCGAAGTTATGGCGTGCAGGTCGCGCGGCTGGCCGGCATGCCGGCCAGCCTGCTGCGGCACGCGCGCGCCTCGCTCGAAGCGCTGGAAGCGCAGAAGCACATGGCCGATGCGCAGATCGACTTGTTCGCTGCGCCACCCGCTGCGCCCGTGGCCGAGCCGTCTGCCGTCGAAACAGCCGTGGCAAAACTTGACCCCGATATGCTCTCACCCAAAGAAGCACTCGCCGCGCTCTACGAACTCAAAGCCCTTCAAGGAAAACCGCTATGACCTACTGCGTAGGCATCAAGCTCGACGCCGGCCTGGTGTTCATGTCCGACTCGCGCACCAACGCCGGGCTCGACCAGATCAGCACCTACCGCAAGATGATCGTCTACGAGAAGCCGGGTGACCGCTTCATGGTGATGCTCTCGGCCGGCAACCTGTCGATCAGCCAGTCGGTGCGCGAAATCTTGCAGGTCGAGAAGCTCGACAACGGCGACCAACCGCCGATCACGATCTGGAACGCGAAGAGCATGTTCGACGCCGTGCGCGTGCTCGGCGCGGCGGTGCGCCGTGTGCACGACCAGGACGGTGCGGCGCTCGCCGCCTCGGGCATCGACTTCAACGCAACGATGATCTTCGGCGGCCAGATCGGCAACGAGGCGATGCGCCTGTTCCTCGTGTATTCGGCCGGCAACTTCATCGAAGCCACGCGCGAAACCTGCTACTTCCAGGTCGGCGAATCGAAGTACGGCAAGCCGGTGCTCGACCGCATGATCACGCCGAGCACACCGCTCGACGAAGCCGCCAAGTGCGCGCTGGTGTCGATGGACTCGACCCTGAAGTCGAACCTTTCGGTCGGCCTGCCGCTCGACCTGCTGGTGTACGAAACCAACAAGCTGCAGACGCAGCAGATCGTCTGCGTCGACGAACACAACCCGTACTTCCAGATGATTCGTGGCAGCTGGGGCCAGAAGCTGCGCCAGGTGTTCGAGTCGATCGAAGACCCGCAGTGGGCCGGCGGCGCCACCAACGTGCCGCTGTGCGTGGTGTCGCCACGCTACGAGCCGATGAAGAAGATCACGCACCCGGGCGAGAAAATAGTTTGATGGGTGCGGGAACCGAGTCGCCAGCGATCGTCTTCTCGCACGCCAACGGCTTCCCTTCGGGCACCTACCGCGTCCTGTTCGAACAATGGCGCGCCGCGGGTTTCGCGGTGCACGCGATCGAGAAGTTCGGCCACGACCCGCGCTTTCCGGTCACGAGCAACTGGCCGCACTTGCGTGAGCAGCTGGTCGAGTTCATTCAGCACGAGGCCAAGAGCCCAGTGTTCCTGGTCGGCCATTCACTCGGGGGTTACCTGAGCCTGATGGCCGCCTCGCGCCGGCCCGACCTGGCGCTCGGCGTGGTGCTGCTCGACTCGCCGCTGATCTCGGGCTGGAAAGCGCGCGCCTTGCAAGTCGTGAAGGTGGCCGGCCTGGGCGACCGCGTCACGCCCGCCAAGGTGTCGATTCGTCGGCGCGACCACTGGCCCGGCAGCGCCGAGGCCTTCGAACACTTCGCCTCCAAGCCCGCGTTCGCACGCTGGGCGCCGGGCGTACTGGCCGACTACATCCAATGCGGTACCGAGCCACAAGGCAAGGGCCGCGGTCTGGCCTTCGACCGCGCGATCGAGACCGCCATCTACACGAGCCTGCCGCACCACCTGGCCCGCATGTTGCGCAGCCACCCGCTGCAATGCCCGCTGGCCTTCGTGCGCGGCACCGAATCCGAAGAAGTGAAGCGGGTCGGCATGGCGGCGACGCTGCGCCTGGCGCAGGGGCGCGTGTCGAGCATCAAGGGCAGCCACCTGTACCCGTTCGAGCACCCGGAAGAAACGGCCGCCGAAGTGCTGCGCTGGATCGGAGCCATGCAGACCCCACGCCTATAATCGCGCTTTACCACCCCAGCATTTGTGTCAAACAGGTGCTGCACACAATGACCAAGTTTGTCTTTGTCACCGGCGGTGTGGTGTCCTCGCTGGGCAAGGGCATCGCTTCTGCATCTCTTGGCGCGATCCTCGAATCGCGCGGCCTCAAGGTCACCCTCATCAAGCTCGACCCGTACCTGAACGTCGATCCGGGCACGATGTCACCGTTCCAGCATGGCGAGGTCTTCGTCACCGACGACGGCGCGGAAACCGACCTCGACCTCGGCCACTACGAACGTTTCATCAGCACGCGCATGAAGCGCAGCAACAACTTCACGGCCGGCCAGATCTACAAGACCGTGCTCGAAAAAGAGCGCCGCGGCGACTATCTCGGCAAGACGGTGCAGGTGATCCCGCATGTCACCAACGAGATCCAGGAGTTTGTCAAGCGCGGTGCATCCGATGTTGATGTGGCCATCGTCGAGATCGGCGGCACGGTCGGCGACATCGAATCTCTGCCTTTCCTCGAAGCCGTGCGCCAGATGGCCTTGCGGGCCGGCCCGAACAACTCGGCCTTCGTGCACCTGACTTACGTGCCCTGGATCGCCACCGCGGGCGAACTGAAGACCAAACCCACCCAGCACACGGTGCAGAAGATGCGCGAGATCGGCATACAGCCCGACGTGCTGCTGTGCCGCGCCGATCGCGAGATTCCCGACGACGAGCGCGACAAAATCTCGCTGTTCACCAACGTCGGCCTGCAGGGCGTGATCTCGATGTGGGACGCCGACACCATCTACAAGGTGCCGCGCATGCTGCACGAGCAGCGCCTCGACGAGATCATCTGCATGAAGCTGCAGCTGCTCACCAAGGCAGCCGACCTGCGGCGCTGGGACAAGCTGGTTTACGAAGTGGCACACCCCAAGGTCGACGTGAAGATTGCGATGTGCGGCAAGTACACCGACCTGTCGGACTCGTACAAGTCGCTGAACGAAGCGCTGCGCCACGCCGGCATCCACAACCACGCACGCGTGGTGATCGACTACGTTGACTCGGAAACGCTGGGCGCCGAAAACGTCGACCAGCTCGCGCAGTTCGACGCGATCCTGGTGCCGGGTGGCTTCGGCAAACGCGGCGTGGAAGGCAAGATCCTCGCGGCGCGCTATGCGCGCGAGCACAAGATTCCCTACCTCGGCATCTGCCTGGGCATGCAGGTCGCCACCATCGAAGTGGCACGCCATCTGGCCGGGCTGGAGGGCGCCAACAGCACCGAGTTCGACCCGGCAACACCGCACCCGGTGATCGCCCTCATCGACGAATGGCAAGATGCCGACGGGTCGATCCAGAAGCGCGACGCCAACTCCGACCTGGGCGGCACCATGCGCCTGGGTGCGCAGAGTTCCGACGTGACGCCGGGCACGCTCGCTCACCAGATTTACGGCAAGCTCGTGACCGAGCGCCACCGCCACCGTTACGAGGCCAACGAACACTACCTCGAGCGCCTGCGCACGGCCGGCCTCGTGATATCGGCGATCACGCAGCGCGAAAAGCTGACCGAAATCGTCGAACTGCCGCAAGCCCAGCACCCGTGGTTCGTGGGTGTGCAGTTCCACCCCGAATTCAAGAGCACGCCTTGGGACGGCCACCCGCTGTTCATCAGTTATGTGAAGGCGGCCCTCGAACACCAGACACGCCGCCTTGCTGCGCCAGCTGAAAAGGTGGCCGCATGAAACTCTGCGGTTTCGATGTCGGCATCGACCAGCCCTTCTTCCTGATCGCCGGCCCCTGCGTGATCGAGTCAGAGCAGTTGCAGATGGACGTGGCCGGCAAGCTCAAGGAAATCACTTCAGCGCTCGGCATCCACTTCATCTTCAAGTCGAGCTACGACAAGGCGAACCGCTCCAGCGGCACGACCTTTCGCGGCCCGGGCATGGACAAGGGCCTGGAGATCCTGGCCAAGGTGCGGCGCGAACTGAAGGTGCCTGTCATCACCGACGTGCACAGCGCAGACCAGATCGAGCAGGTGGCCGCCTCAGTCGATGTATTGCAGACGCCTGCGTTCCTCTGCCGCCAGACCGATTTCATCCGCGCCGTGGCGCAATGTGGCAAGCCGGTGAACATCAAGAAGGGCCAGTTCCTCGCGCCCCACGACATGAAGAACGTGATCGACAAGGCCCGTGCCGCTGCGCGCGAGAAGGGCTTGGATGAGGACAACTTCATGGCCTGCGAACGTGGCGCCAGCTTCGGCTACAACAACCTCGTCTCAGACATGCGCAGCCTGGCGATCATGCGCGAGACGAACGCGCCGGTCGTTTTCGATGCGACCCATTCGGTGCAGTTACCCGGCGGCCAGGGCACCAGCTCGGGCGGGCAACGCGAATTCGTGCCGGTGCTGGCGCGTGCCGCCATCGCGGTCGGCGTGGCGGGTGTGTTCATGGAAACGCACCCTGACCCGGCGAACGCGATGAGCGACGGCCCGAATGCGGTGCCGCTGAAACACATGAAAGCCCTGCTCGAACAGCTCGTCGCGCTCGACCGTGTCATCAAGACACAGCCGCTGCTAGAAAACGATTTTTCCTGCTGAATAACAAGACCCTGAACTCTCGGAGAGAACCTGCATGAGCGCCATTGTTGACATCGTCGGCCGCGAAATTCTCGACAGCCGCGGCAACCCCACCGTCGAATGCGACGTGCTGCTGGAATCGGGCACGATGGGCCGCGCTGCGGTGCCCTCGGGGGCCTCGACCGGCTCGCGCGAAGCGATCGAACTGCGCGACGGCGACAAGAGCCGTTACCTTGGCAAAGGCGTGCTCAAGGCCGTGGAACATGTGAACACCGAGATCAGCGAAGCGGTGCTCGGCCTGGACGCGAGCGAGCAGGCATTTCTCGACCGCACGCTGATCGACCTCGATGGCACCGAGAACAAGAGCCGCCTCGGCGCCAACGCCACGCTGGCTGTGAGCATGGCGGTGGCCCGCGCCGCCGCTGAAGAAAGCGGCCTGCCGCTGTACCGCTACTTCGGTGGGTCTGGCGCGATGCAGTTGCCGGTGCCGATGATGAATGTCATCAACGGCGGCGCGCACGCCAACAACAACCTCGACCTGCAAGAGCTGATGATCATTCCGGTCGGCGCACCGAGCTTCCGTGAGGCCGTGCGTTACGGCGCCGAGGTGTTCCATGCGCTGAAGAAGATCCTGCACGACAAGGGCATCAGCACCGCAGTCGGCGACGAAGGAGGCTTTGCGCCCAGCGTCGCGAGCCATGAAGCTGCCATTCAGATGATTCTGGAAGCGATCGACAAGGCCGGCTACACGGCGGGCTCGCAGATCGCGATCGGCCTCGACTGCGCCGCGAGCGAGTTCTACAAAGACGGCAAGTACCACCTCGAAGGCGAAGGCCTCACGCTGACCGCACCGGAGTGGACCGACATCCTCGCCACGTGGTGCGACAAGTACCCGATCATCAGCATCGAAGACGGCATGGGTGAGTCCGACTGGGACGGCTGGAAGCACCTCAACGACCGCCTCGGCTCGAAAGTTCAGATCGTCGGTGACGACCTGTTCGTCACCAACACCAAGATCCTGAAAGAAGGCATCGAGAAGCGTGTGGCGAACTCGATCCTGATCAAGATCAACCAGATCGGCACGCTGACCGAAACCTTCGCTGCGATCGAGATGGCCAAGCGCGCCGGTTGGACCGCCGTGATCTCGCACCGCTCGGGCGAGACCGAAGACTCGACCATCGCCGACATCGCGGTCGGCACCAACGCCGGCCAGATCAAGACCGGCTCGATGAGCCGCAGCGACCGCATCGCCAAGTACAACCAGTTGCTGCGCATCGAAGAAGACCTCGGCGACGTGGCAACCTACCCGGGCCGCGGCGCGTTCTACAACCTGCGCTGATCAGACACGCGTTTTCGTCAGGCCGTCTAGCCGATGCGCTACATCACCCTCGCGCTCACTGCGCTGCTGCTGCTGGTGCATGCCGAGCTCTGGTTCGGCAAGGGTGGCGTGCCGCGCACGCTCGACCTGAGCGAGAAACTGCGGGTGCAACGGGCGGGGAACGACGCGGCCCGGGCGCGCAACACGCGCATGGACGCCGAGGTGCGCGACCTGAAGGAAGGCCTTGAGATGGTCGAAGAAAAGGCACGCTTCGAGCTGGGCATGATCCGGCCCGACGAGATCTACGTGCAGGTCTCCACGCCGAAACGTTAGCCCTTCCCTTTCGAGTTCCGTCGTGACCGCCTTGCTGCAGTGGCTGCAGCCACTCTTCGCACCCGCGTTCACGCTGTGGGCAGCACCCTTCACTTGGCTTGAGCTGGTGGCCTTCGCGCTCGCAATCGCGATGGTCGTCTTCAACATGCGCGTCAACCCGCTCGGCTGGCCGCTGGCCATTGCCAGTTCGGCGCTCTACTTCCTGCTGTTCTGGAACAGCAAGCTCTACGGCGACGCCAGTCTGCAGGTCTTTTTCGTGCTGGTCGCGTTCTGGGGTTGGTGGCAGTGGCTGCGCGGCACGGCCGACGACGGCAGCGCGCTGCAGGTGCGCCAGCTCGGCACGCCGGCGCGCTGGAAACTGCTGGCCGTGCTCGCCGTGGCCTGGCCCGTCACCGGACTCTTTCTCAAGACCTACACCGACACCGACGTGCCCTGGTGGGACGCCTTCCCCACCGCCGCCAGCCTGATCGGCCAGTGGCTGCTCGGTCGCAAGTACGTCGAGAACTGGCTGGCCTGGATCGCTGTCAACGTGGTCAGCGTGGCCCTGTTCGCCTACAAGGGCCTGTGGCTGACGGTGATTCTGTACGGCATCTTCATCGTGATGTCGGCGTTCGGCTGGCGCGCGTGGCGGCGCCTGCAGCGCGCCGCCTGAAGCCATGCCAAAAGCCTTCGTCATCGCCCTGCTCGGGGCCGAGAGCACCGGCAAGACCGTGCTTGCAGCGGCGCTGGCCAATGCGCTTGCCACGCCGGCGAGGCGTGTGGCTGTCGTGGCCGAATACCTGCGCGAGTTCTGCGATCAGCATGGCCGCACGCCGCGGCCGCAAGAGCAGGCGCACATCGCGGCCGAACAGACCCGCCGCATCGACGCGGCCTCGCAAGACCACGACATCGTGATCGCCGACACCACCGCCGTGATGATCGCGGTGTACAGCGAGCACGTGTTCGGCGACACCGCCCTGTATGCCGAGGCTCTGGCCGCTCACGCACGCTGCGACATGACCCTGCTGACCGCGCTCGACCTGCCCTGGCAGGCCGACGGCCTGCAGCGCGACGGCCCGCACGTGCGCGAGCCGGTCGACGCTGCCGTGCGCCGAGCGCTCAATGGCGCTGGGCTCGGCTATTCGGTGATCAGCGGCAGCGGCACGGCACGGCTCGAGGCAGCGCTCGCTTGCGTGGAACGCGCGTTGGCACCACCGCCCGCCGACACTGGCCCGACACCGCGCTGGCATTGGCACTGCGAGCGCTGCGGCGACACCGCCTGCGAGCGCCACGCGCTGTTCCCCCGAGCCTGAGAGCTTGTGAAGCTCTGAACTCAGGGGCGCCGGCTCACTGCTTCACGGCCGAGCGTTTGCTGCGCCGCGCGAGCAGCCATTCACCGTCAGCGCGTTTGGCCTTGGTGGCGGCGCGCTGGTAAGCGGCTTCGGCCTTGTCGCGCATCAGGACCGCCTTCGCGAGCGCAGCCTGGTACTTCTCGACCGAGTAGGTGTTCTCGGTGCCGATATAGACGCTGCTGCGCTTGGGCGTTTGCCCGAACCGCGGCAACGAGACCGACAGGCTGCAGTCGTGCACCTTCGCGCCGCTGCGCAAACGCACGATCGGGCCCGAGATGCCGACCGGCAGGTCGTTGGTCTTGTTCTCGTTCGGCTCGCGTTGCAGCTTCGACGGGGCCGGCAACTTGGCGATGCGTGACAGCAGTTCCTTGGTGGCCTCAACCAGCGCCGGGCCTGCGCCCTTGCCGTCCGATGTGTGGTCGGAAAAGAGCTTGGTGCCGCCGTAGCGCAGTTGCCAGCCGTGGGTGGCCTTGTGGTCGATGCGCTGGATGCACTGCGGCACCTCGAAACGCTTGCCCGTAAAGATGAATACTTCTCTGACTTTCATGGAATACCTCAGTACTGCGCAATGACGCTCCCTGTGCTTGTTATGTTTTTGAAATCGCTGCACAACGTGTTGCAGTCGCGACTGTACCGCGCACGGCGCACGGCGGTGTTTTTGGGCACTCAGGGCCTGTTGACGGTATGGCAGGGTTAGCGCCGGGAGTAGTCTTTTCCAATTCAGGTATGAGCCTGGAGCGGTCTGAGATCGGCGACGCGAAG
>JBDTTU010000087.1:0-18920 GCA_039930465.1 Burkholderiales bacterium | reverse complement strand
CGCTCTGGGGGCTGATGCTGATCGTCATCATCCTCGGCGGCATCTACGGCGGCGTGTTCACGCCGACCGAGGCCGCGGCCGTCGCCGCCGTCTATGCCTTCCTGATCGCCGTGTTCGTCTACCGCGACATCGGCCTGAAGGACGTGCCGCGCGTGCTCGTCGACGCCGGCAAGGTGACGGTGATGCTGATGTTCATCATCGCCAACGCGCTGCTGTTCGCGCACGTGCTCACCACCGAACGCATCCCGCAGCAGATCGCCGAG
Source organism: Burkholderiales bacterium (assembly GCA_039930465.1). Lineage (GTDB taxonomy): Bacteria > Pseudomonadota > Gammaproteobacteria > Burkholderiales > Burkholderiaceae_C > LMDS01. The sequence goes on along the minus strand of JBDTTU010000087.1, from coordinate 18,657 downwards.
ACGATCGTCAGCTGGGGCATGCCGGCCTGGCAGTTCCTGATGGTGGTCAACGTGCTGCTGCTCATCGCCGGGATGTTCATGGAGCCCACCGGCATCATCCTCATCATGGCGCCGATCCTGTTCCCGATCGCCAGCCGGCTCGGCATCGACCCGGTGCACCTGGGCATCATCATGGTGGTGAACCTCGAGATCGGCATGGTCACGCCGCCGATCGGCTTGAACCTGTTCGTCACCTCGGGCATCACCGGCATGACGATTCCGGCAGTGGTGCGAGCGGCGCTGCCGTGGACGCTCGTGCTGCTGGCGTTCCTGATGCTCGTGACCTACATCCCGCAGATCACGCTCTGGTTGCCGGGCCTGATGTTCTGAGCTTCGCGGCCGCGCCGCTGGCGCTTGGTCTGCCGCTACCATCGGGCGTCTGAAGGCACAGGAGGTTCGCGATGCTGATCGTGAAATGGCTCGTGATCGTGATCGTGGTGTTGCTTGCCGGCGTCATCGCAGCGGGCCAGGCCGGCTTGCTCCAGGGCAAGGCCCCGGGCGACCTGGGTGTGCGTGAGGGCAAGCTCAAACCCCCGTCGTTCACCGACAACAGTGTGAGCAGCCAGGCCGCGCTGTATCCCGAGCACCCGAAGCGCGCCTATTCCGAGATCGCCCCCTTGGCCTTGCGTGGTGACGGCTCGGCGACCCTGGACAAGCTTGAGCGCGTGGTGAAGGCGATGCCAGGCGCCAAGGTCGTCAAGCGCGAGCCCGACTACCTGTACGCCACGTACACGACGCCGTTGATGAAGTTCGTCGACGATGTCGAGTTCTGGTTCGACCCCAAGGCACAAGCGATCCAGGTGCGCTCGGCATCGCGTGTCGGCCGAAGCGACCTGGGGGCGAACCGCCAACGGGTCGAAGCCGTGCGCAAGGCGCTCGCCGAGCAGTCTTGAGCCCGATCAGCGCAGCAGCACGTCCATCCAGGCGCCTTGCTCGGGGCTGAGCGAATCGAGCGGCGTGAGCATGGCGCTGGCCAGGGCGGTGCGAATGGCCGGCTCGGGGTGCACAGGCGGCTGGGCTGCCAGATGGTCGAGCAGGCTGCGCGCTTTTTGCAGGCTCTTGCCATACAACTCGAAGATGCCCGACACGCTGACGTGACGCGCAGGGTCTTCCATCCAGCAGTCGTAGTCGGTGACGATGCCCACGGTGGCATAAGCGAGCTGCGCTTCGCGCGCCAGGAAGACTTCGGGCACGTTGGTCATGCCCACCAGATGGCAACCGACCTGGCGCATGAACTGGCTCTCGGCGCGCGTGCCCAGGCGCGGCCCTTCCACGCAGGCATAGGTCAGGCCACGGTGCAGGGTCACGCCGAGCGCGTTGGCCGATGCGCGCACCGCGTCGACCAGCGCCGTGCTCACCGGGTGGGCGGTGGAAACATGCGCCGCCACGCCGCCGCCGAAGAAGCTGCGCTCGCGGGCACCGCGGGTCCAGTCGAAGTACTGCTCGGGCATGGCCAGCTCACCGGGCGCCACCTGTTCGGCCAGGCTGCCCACCGCCGAGAAGCCGAGCACCATCGTGGCCCCGGCGCGCTTGAGCGCGAAGATGTTGGCGCGGTAGTTCACCTCGTGCGGCAGCAAGCGGTGGCCGGCACCGTGGCGTGCCAGAAAGAGCAGGGTCTGACCACCCACGCGCCCGCGCAGCACCGGGCCCGAAGGCGCGCCGAACGGCGTGTTGCCCTCCAGGCGTTCTTCGATCTGCATGCCGGCCAGGTCGTACAAGCCGGTTCCTCCGATGATCGCAAGCATGGATGTCAATCCTCCGAAGTGATCAGGGCCTGGGTGGCGTCGTAGTCGGGCCCGGAAGCGATGCGCTCCCAGTACGAGGCGTGCGCGTCGCTGTGCTCGGGCCATTGCTGCAGGAACTGCTCGGCAAAGCGCTGCGCGTCGTAGCGGATCTCGATAGCGTCCATGTGGACGCCCTCGCGCACCAGCCCGAGCACGCGCTCGGGGCCCTCGAAAGAGCGCAATGCCACGCGCGTCAGCAGGCCCGCCGCGCGGCCGCGAAAGTTGGGCATGCCGGCCGCACCGTTGTTCAGCACGATGGGCGTAAAGCGGCGCTGCGGCACGGGCAGCGAGTGAAACACCGGCAGGCAAGTGTGGCTGCAGGCAAAGGCATCGACCTGTGCCGCTTCGAACCAGCCGCGCACGGTCTTTCGGTGCGCGGCCTCACGCAGGTGTTCTTGTGCGAAACCCCATCCCGCCAGGCTCTCGGCATCGCCGTGAACGATGGCGACGCGGCAATCGCCCACGTTCACGCGCATTGTCATCGGCAAGGCTGTCAGCCGTTGCGAGACCTGCGGTCGGGCTTGCCCCGTCACGCGCAGCCGCTGAATGATGCGGTTGGACCAGTCGACCACCTGTTCCCCCACCCAGTCGGGATAGGCGCAACCGCAGCCGGCGTCTTCTGCGCCGTCACCGCTTGCGGCGAGTTCGGTCTCGACGTTGCCTCGCACGGCGTCGAACGCCAGCACGCGCCGGTTGATGCGTTCGAAAGTATCCGGGTCGATGTCGAACCAGTTGAAGTCGCCGTTGAAGACCAGCCGCTTCGCGCCACGCTCGCGCTCGAACAAGGCCAGCACGGCGTCGAGCGCGGGCTCGTTGCCGTACAGGCCGCCGACCACGTAGAGCACCTCGCACTCGGCATCGGCGGGCCGGGCAAAGCTGCTCGGTGCGTAGCGGTAGTGAAGCGGGCAGCTGCGCCCGGCAGCGGCTGAAGCGGGCAGCGGTTGCTGATTCGAGATGACGCTCGCCATCACGAAGCCGGCCGGCTGGGCGCGGTGGTCAGTCTGGCCGATCGATTCATGGAGCGCCTTTCGTTTGAACAAGCCCGGAAAAGAGCGGGCCCGGGGCGACCCGCGCCGTGGGCCCCGCGTCGATCTGACGCGCGGGCGCAGCGCCTTGCGCTTGCGCTTCAGCTTCATACAGATCGCCCAGCATGCCGGGGCTCAGCGCAGCCACCGGGCCGTCGAACACGATGCGGCCCTGTCGCAAACCGATGACACGCTCGGCAAGCTGCGGCAGCAGCTCGGCCTGATGCACCACCGACACCAGCGTGGCTCCACGTGAACCTTCGCGCAACAGGCGGCAGACATCGGCCGCGGCGGCAGGGTCGAGGCTGGAGGTGGGTTCGTCGGCCAGGATGAGCTGCGGCTGCTGCATCAGCATGCGTGCCACCGCCACGCGCTGGCGTTCACCGCCCGAGAGCCGGTCGCAACGTTCATCGGCCTTGTGTCCAAGACCCACGGCTTCGAGTGCCTGCGCTGCCAGTGCCAGGTCGGTACGGGTGTGAAAGCGCGCCCAGCTGCGCCAGCCGCGCAGGCGCCCCAGCGCGCCGATGAGCACGTTTTCTTCAGCGCTCAGGCGTTGCACGAGGTGCAGCCCTTGCAGCACCTGCGCCACCTCGCATCGCAACTGCCGCAACTCTTGCGCGGCCATGCGCGGCTCGACGCTTCGGCCGAGCACGCGCAGTTTCCCGCGCGCGGGTATGGCAAAGCCTGTGAGGCAACGCAGCAGCGTCGATTTGCCGGCGCCGTTGGGGCCGATGACGGCCACGCGCTCACCGTTCGCGATGCTCAGGCTCGGCACTTCGAGCGTGACCCGGCCGTCGGGCGCTTCGCAGCGCAGCGCGTCGATCTCGATGGCGGTGGAATTCATGCGGCTCATCATCGACGCTTCACAGCAGCGCCTGCCGGATGCGCCGGCTCAGCGCATCGAACAGCGTCACCATCACGATCACCACCAGCAGGATGGTGGCCAGGCGCCCCCACTGGAACAGCGAGGTGGCCTCCGAGATCAGCAGCCCGAGCCCACCCGCGCCGATCAGGCCGAGGATGGTCGAGTCGCGGATGTTGTACTCCCAGATGTAGAGGTGGTTCGACACGAACTGCGGCAAGACCGCCGGCCACACGGCGTTGAAGAACACCTGCACCGGGCCCGCGCCAGTGGCACGCACGGCATCGACGGCGCCCATGTCCAATGCCTCGATCGATTCGGCGTAGAGCTTGCCGTAGGTGCCCATCGAATGCAGCGCAATCGCCAGGATGCCGGCCGTGGGCCCCAGGCCCACGATGCCCACCAGCACCAGCCCGAACACCAGGGTGTGGATGGCGCGGGTGACGTTCAACACGCCGAGCGCGGCCCAGGCCAGCGGGCGCGGCGCAGCGAGATTTTTTGCCGCGAGCGCGCCGAAGGGCAGCGCCAGCAAGGCGCCGAGCAGCGAACCCAGCGTGGCGATCTGCAGCGTCGTCCACGACGCGGCGGCAAGGGCATGCAGAAAAGTGCGCTCCACCGCGCGGCGGTCTTCCACGCGCAGCAGGCTGCCGTCATCGCTGCGAAATTCGAGACGAGGCGAACCGAACCACACGTCGAGAAAACTGGGGTGGGCGAACTCACCCACCGACTTCACGAAATTGGCCCATGGGTGCCGCCCCATCGACAACTCGCCAGCCGACCACAGGCTGGCCAGACACAACGCCACGAGTGCCGCATAGAGCAACACGAGCGCCAGAAAGCGCACACGGCCCGGTGCGCGGGCGATTCGCCAGGGCATCAGGGCAGCGAGGGCATTCATGGGTGCGTGCGCGGGCCGGGAGTCACTGCGGCAGCAGCTTGCCGGTGGCCAGGCCGGCGTCGCGAATCGGCTTGTAATACGCATTGCCCTTGCTCACGAAACCGGTGTAGTGCGGCGGCAGCAGGCCGGGCTGGGTCTTCAGCTGCTCACCCACCTTGGCGAGCGCGTCTTGCAGGCGTGCGACGAAGGCCTTGTCGGCATACAGGCTCTCGCTCACCGCCAGTGCGTCGTTGGGCAGCGGCGGCGATTGCCAGATCACAACAGATCGATCAGCCTTGATCAGGCCTTGTTCGATCATCGCGTTGCGGTTGCGGTTGTAGTCGGCGCCCGCATCGAGCTGGCCCGCGGCCACTTGGGTTTCGATGGCCTGGTGTTTGGTGTAGAGCACCTTAGAAAAATACCTGTCGGGGTCGATGCCCTGGGTCATGAAGTAGTGCAGCGGGATCAGGTAACCCGAGGTCGAGCCCTTGTCGCCGAAGGCGAAGGTCTTGCCCTTGAGGTCGGCCACGGTCTTGATGCCCGATTCGGGGTGGGTGATCATCAGCGCGAAGTACTCTGGCTTGCCATCGTAGAGGATGGTGGAGACCACCTGCGCGCGCGCCGCGTGGTTGGCCAGCACATAGCCCCACGGGCCCATCAGCGCAAGGTCGGTTTCGCCATTGGCGAGCGACTTGGCCAGGCCTTCCCAGGTGTCGACCGTGCGCAGTTCGACCGGCCGACCCAGCTTGGCGGCAAGGTACTGCGCCAGCGGTTTGTAGGTGGCGTCGTTGCGTTCCTTGTCGGGCTGGAACAGGCCCACGCCGAGCTTGAGCGGCGTGGTCTGCGCCGATGCACCGAGCAGCGTGCAGCCGAGCGCGATGGCGGCCAGCAGGCGGGGGATCATCTTCATGGGTTGGCTCCTTGGCTTTGATTCAGGTTGAAGTGGGCGTGTCATGTCAGCCACCCGGGCGGCAGGTGCGCCAGGTCGGCGGGCTCGTCGATGTCGGCGACGGGGGCCAGTTCGATGTGTCGCAAGCCCGCGGCCTTCAGGCGCTCGCGCGTGTCGGCCATGACGCTGGCCGTGCTCCACACCATGGCGGCGAACAAGCTGGGGGCCGCGCGGTGCAGGCCGATCAAGGCGTAGCCGCCGTCGAGCGCCGGCACGAACACGGCATCGGCGTCCTGCAGCGCGTATGCCGCCTGGCGCAGCAGGGCGGCATCGAGCGCAGGCGCATCGGTGCCGATCATCAGCACGGCACGGCCGGGCACGAGGTGGCGCTCGAAGGCGCGGGCCATGCGCGCACCCAGGTCGCCTTCGCCTTGCCCCGACAGGCGCACGCGCGGGCTCGCGGCATGGCGTGCGAACGCCGGGTGGTCGGTGTCGGGCGCGCAGCACAGGTCGACCAGCGCCGCGTCCGAACCCAGGGCGTGTGCAAGCGTGGCATCGAGCATGCGCGCGGCCAGGGCCGCCGCACCCTCGGCGCCCAGCGCCGGGATGAGGCGGGTCTTGGCAAAGCCGGGCCGCGGCGCCTTGGCCATGATGATCAGGTTGCACCGCTCGATCATCGGTAAGCCCTCGCCAGCTCTTCGGCCGGCACGCCGCGCCAGTAGCGCCAGCGCAGGCGCCACATCAACACGATGGTCGGCCACACGCCGCGGCTTTCCCAGCGGCGCCCCGAGGTCAGCACGCGGGCGCGCAGGCAGGCCGGGCGGGCGACGGCGCGCAGGCGGCGCGAGAGTTCGATGTCTTCCATCAGCGGCTGGTCGGGGAAACCGCCGACGCGCTCGAAGGCATCGCGCCGAACGAAGATGGCCTGGTCGCCGGTGGCGATGCCGCTCAACCGCGAGCGCCAGTTCATCAGGCTGGCGATCACCGGGAACATCGCCGAGCCGCCGTCGATGCGCACGTCAAAGCGCCCCCACACTGCGCCGCTCGCCATCGCAGCCATCACGAGGCGCGCGCTTGCAGGCGGCACTTGTGTGTCGGCGTGCAGGAAGAGCAGTACCGCACCTTGTGCGGCCGCCGCGCCGGCATTCATCTGGCGCGCACGGCCACGCGGCGCCTTGACCACCCGATCAGCGCGGCTGCCGCACAGGGCCAGCGTGCCGTCGGTGCTGCCGCCATCGACCACCACCAGCTCATGGCCCTCGGCGCGCAGTGGCGCGAGCGCATCGAGCGTGGCCGCGATGGCCATGACCTCGTTGAGCACCGGCACGATGATGGAGATGCGCCCGCTCATGGCCTCGCGTCGTTGAGCGCCCAGTCGTAGGCCAGGAATGCCACCGGAGCGCGCCGCGTGCGGATGCGCTCGCGATCGGCCGGCGCATCGGCCAGGGCATCGGCATGGCGCGCGAAGAAAGCTTCAAGCGAACCGATGCCACGGTGGCCGGCGCGAAAGTCGTCGCCGTACCAGTCGAAGATCTTCGAGACCTCGAGCCGCTGCTCGGCCACGCTCCACCGATTGCGGCTGCGGTCGGCCATGAAGCGCGCGGCCTGCTCGTCGAGCTGGGCTTCGAGCCGCTCGGCAACAAAGGCTTCTTCGCGCAGCGGCGGGCAGCCCACCGAGGCGCAGTTGACGGCGAAGTGAATGCGCGGGTCGTTGTAGCGGCCCGGTGCTCGCAGCATGCCGTGCTCGATCTCGTCCAGTGAATGGGTGCCCCCCAGCAGCGGCACGAAAGCCTCTTTCCAGGGGCTGCTCAACAGGCCGCCCAGATCCTTGATGGACTTGAGATCGGGGTATCGCCCGAGCACCAGCTCCACGGTGTTGGCGTTGTAGGCATTGATGAGAAACGCCATCTGCTGCGGCTTGGAGAACGCGGCGAAGGCCTGCGCACCGACGGCGGACAGCGTGGCGAGATAGCGCTGCAGCGCGACCCGGTCGGTGGCCATGCCGGCATAACGCAGCTTCGAAGCCTGGCCGCCGCGCAACACCACCACGTGCTTTTTCAGCAGCGCCGACCAGGCCGCATGCGAATGGTCGACTGCTTGTGCGGCGGCCGGCCACGCGAGCGCGGCCATGCTCGCGAGCACGGTACGCCGCGACAGGCCAGCGTGGCGCGAATCGTTCACCCGCGCTCCCAGGCGTGGTAGCGCGCCACCCAGGCCAGCAAGCGCTGGGGCGCGTGGGCCCGCTTCCATTCGCCGGCCACGTACTTGTTCGCTTCGGCGAGCGTGGGGTAGGTGTGGATGGTGCCGAGGATCTTGTTCAGGCCCAGCCCGTGTTTCATCGCAAGCACGTATTCGGCGAGCAGGTCGCCGGCATGCTCGCCCACGATGGCCACGCCGAGGATCTTGTCTTTGCCGGGCACGGTGAGCACCTTCACGTAGCCGGTGGTCGCGCCGTCGGCAATCGCACGGTCGAGCTCGTGCAGTGGGTAGCGCGTGACCTCGAAGGCCACCTGTTGTTCGGTGGCTTCGGTTTCCGACAGGCCCACGCGCGCCACTTCTGGGTCGGTGAAGGTGGCCCACGGAATCACCGAGTAGTCGGCCTTGAAACGCTTGAAGCGGCCGAACAGCGCATTGACCGCCGCGTACCAGGCCTGGTGGCCCGCCACGTGCGTGAGCTGGTAGGGGCCGGCCACGTCACCCACGGCGTAGATGTTGGGGTAGAGCGTCTGCAGCCAGGCGTCGGTCTCGACCGTCTTGCGCGGCGTGAGCGGAATGCCCAACTCCTCCAGGCCGAAGCCGGTGACACGCGGGCTGCGGCCGACAGCGCACAGCAGCTGGTCGAATTCGATGGCGCGCTCGCTGTTTCCAGCCTCGCCGTGTTTGACGATCAGGCGCTTGGTATCACCATCGCGCTCGCAGCGAACAGCGGTGTGTCCGGTGAGCAGCTCCACGCCATCGGCCTGCAACGCTGCCGCCACCAGCGCCGCGGCGTCGGGGTCTTCGCGCCCCATCACGCGCGGCGCCATCTCGACCTGTGTGACCTGCGCCCCGAGCCGCGCAAAACTTTGCGCCAGCTCGCAACCGATCGGCCCGCCGCCCAGCACCACCAGGCGCCGAGGCAGCTCGGTGAGGCCCCAGACGTTGTCGGAAGTGAGGAACCCCACGTCGTTCAGCCCCGGGATCGGCGGCACGAAGGGGCTGGCGCCGGTGGCGATGACGATGCTGCGCGTGGTGAGCGTCCGCGTGCCAGCCGCAGTGGTGATCTCCACGCTCCAGGGTGACGTGATGCGGGCGCGGCCCTGCACCACATCAACGCCGAGAGCGGTGTAACGCTCGACCGAGTCGTGCGGCTCGATGTCGTGAATGACTTGCTGCACACGCGCCATCACGGCGGGAAAGTCGACCTCGGCTTTCGCCGCATGCAGCCCCAATGCACCGGCGTTACCGATCTGCTTGGCGAGCTTGGCCGAGCGGATCAGCGCCTTGCTGGGCACGCAGCCGAAGTTGAGGCAATCGCCGCCCATCTTGTGGCCTTCGACCAGCGTGACACTCGCCTTCACGGTGGCCGCGATGTACGAGGTGACCAGGCCCGCGGCGCCCGCGCCGATGACCACCAGGTTGCGGTCGAATCGACGCGGCCTGGCCCACTTGGCATAGACCTTGCGGCGCTGCAGCGCATTGACGATGCCCTTGCCGATGAGCGGCAGCACGCCCAGCAGCGCAAAGCTCAGCAGCAGGCCTGGCGAGAACACGTCCGACAGGCTGCGAATGCCGGCCAGCTGTGCGCCCGCGTTCACATACACCACGGTGCCTGCCAGCATGCCGAGCTGGCTCACCCAGTAGAAGCGCCGAGCCGCGATCGGAGTCAGGCCGGCCAGCAGGTTCACCAGAAAGAACGGGAACACCGGCACCAGCCGCAAGGTGAGCAGGTAGAAAGCGCCGTCACGCTGCATGCCTTCATTGATGGGGCCGAGCTGCTTGCCGAAGCGCGCCTGGATCGTGTCGCGCAGCAGGTAGCGCGCCCCCAGGAAGGCCAGCAAGGCGCCGATGCTCGACGCGAACGACACCACCACCAGACCCGTCAACAGACCGAACATCGCCCCCGCCGCGAGCGTCAGGACCGTGGCGCCCGGTACCGACAGCGCGGTGGCCATCACGTAGGCCACGAAGAAGCCCGCCAGCACGGCCACCGGCCGGGCCTGGTAGGTGGCCTGCAGCGACTGCTGCTGGTTTTTCAGCGAGTCGAGCGTGAGCAGTTGCCCCAGTTCGTAGTGGTTGTAGAGAAAGACCGCGAGCACGGCCAGCGCCGCGACCGCCAGCCAGCGCGGGTACCGCGAGCGTGCGGCTGTCACGCTGCCGCGACGTGCTGTGCGTCGGCCGTGGTCTCGAGTGCGCCGCCACAGCTGCTGCCCTGGCCGGCGGTGCAGCCGTAACAATGGTCGGCCACGCGGATCGCCTCACCCACACCACTGCTGGCGAGCAAATCTTTCAGATGCGGCCGCGCCCGGCCCGCCAGACGCGCATGCAGGCCCAGCATCTGGTTGAAGTCGCAGTCGTAGAGGTCGCCCTGCCAGTCCACACTGAGCATGGCGTTGCACATTACCGTGCCCAGGTTCTCGGCGCGGTAGGCTCCCTTCAGCAATTGCAGGTAGGTCTGGAACGTGCCCTTCGAGATGAGCGTGCTGCCGAAGCGCTGAATGGGCATGTTGGTCAGCGCGAACAGCTGGTTGAAGCGGATGCCGAAGTGCTGCATCAGCTCGCGCTTGTAGTCGGCTTCCAACGCGGCCTGCGGCGGCGGCAGCGACGCGCCTTGCGGGTTGTAGACCAGATTGAGCACCAAGGCCGAGCCCTCGTTGCCATAACCGAGCGCATTGAGCTGCTGCAGGCCGGTGACGCTGCGGTCGAACACCCCCTCGCCGCGCTGGCGATCGACGTTGGCCACCGAATAACACGGCATCGACGCCACGACCTCGACACCTTGCGCGGCCAGGAACTCGGCCAGGTCTTCAAAACCGGGCTCGGACAGGATGGTCAGGTTGCAGCGGTCAATCACCCTCACTCCCAGGCTCCGCGCTGCCTGCACCAATCGGCGGAAGTCGGCATTGAGCTCAGGCGCGCCGCCGGTGAGGTCGAGCGTCTCGATGCGGCGCTCGCGCAGCACCTGCAGCACCAGGTCGATCGTGTCGCTGTCCATTGTCTCGGTGCGGTTCGGGCCGGCGTTCACGTGGCAGTGCAGGCACGACTGGTTGCAGCGGTAGCCCAGATTGACCTGCAGCGTGTCGAGCCGCGCCCGCTTCAGGCGGGGGAAATCGGTCTTGGCCAGCAGGTGAACGGTCTCGTGCATGAAGTTTCCTCAGGGTCAGCTCGAACGCTGCAGCATTCTGCGCATGGCTGGTAAGTCGTTCAGGAACGGCGGCGGGTTACATCAAACCAGACAAAATGCGCGGCCACCCTGCACGGCAACGCATTTCGCATGAAATCACAACACCTCCCGGCCCCAGGGCTGTAACGAAACCGGCCTCTCCGACGAAATGGGTGATGGCGCTCCGCGCAACGACTTCGAATCCGGCCTCTGGCCGTTGTGGATGCGTGCGCAAGCGGGCGACGAGGCCGCCTACCGCGATGCACTGACGCTCATCGCCGGCCGGCTTCGGGGCTACTTTGGGCGGCGCATGGTGTCGCTGCCAGATGACGTGGAGGACTTGGTGCAAGAGACATTGCTGGTGTTGCACGTGCAACGCGGCACCTACGATCCGGCGGTGCCGGTGAGCGCGTGGCTGCATGCGATCGCACGCCACAAGCTCGTCGATCTCTGGCGCCGGCGTGGGCGCCGCGAGGCGTTGAACGACTCGCTGGACGAGATCGACGAAGCGCAACACCCGGTGATGGCTGACGAACAGCCCGCGCGGCGCGACCTCGGCGTGCTGCTGCAGACGCTGCCGGTCGCACAGCGCAACGCGATCCTGTTGATCAAGATCGAGGGTCTGTCGGTCGCGGAAGCCTCGGCGCAAACCGGCGTTTCCGAGTCGGCACTGAAGGTGCAGGTGCACCGCGGCCTGAAACGCCTGACCGCGCTGGTGCGAGGCACACCATGAAGACCGGTGCGCTGATCGACGCACTGGCCCACGCTGCCGGGCCGGCGCCACGGCCCCGCGCAGCACGCCAGCTCTTGCTGGTGGCGCTCGGCGGGGCGCTCGTGGCCACCACGCTCGCGGTGTCGATGTTCGGATGGGTTCCCGTGGCCATGTTCGGCGGGCCTGCGCTGTGGACCAAGCTCGTCTACGCCACACTGCTGGCCGCCGCGGCGCTGTGGCTGACCGAGCGCCTGGCGCGCCCCGCCGCGCGCGCCAGCCAACCACGCTACGCCTTGTTGGCCGTGTTCGCGGCGATGGCTTCGGCCGCGCTGTGGCTGATCGCCCAGGTGCCGCCCGAGGAGCGCGCGGCGTTCGTGTTGGGCAGCTCGTGGGCCGTGTGCCCCTGGTGTGTCTTGTTGCTGTCGACCCCGACGCTTGCCGGCGTGCTCTGGGTCGTGCGCGGCATGGCGCCCGTGCACCCGATGCGGGCCGGCCTGGCGGCGGGGGTGTTGGCCGGAGCGATCGGCGCGCTGGGCTATTCGTTCGCGTGCCCCGAGGCGTCGATCGGCTTCGTGGCGGTCTGGTACACGCTCGGCATCGTGCTGACCGGCCTGGTCGGATGCCTGCTTGGCCCATGGGTATGGCGTTGGTAGCGTTGCCGGCCATTTGCACGCGCCGTGCGAACCACGGCCTTAAAGCGCTTTGGCCCGAACGTATCGATACTCTTGCGTCTCACCCTGATAACCCCAGGAGTCGCCGCGAACGTCGTGGACCACGATGTAGCTGGCCGGAGCAAGCGCGCCGATGATGCTTTCGACGGCAGCGAACACGCGGCTGACGTACAGCGCCTTTTCGTCCTTCGTGTTGGTTCCCTCGGTCACCTTGATGTCGAGGTGAAAGGTGCTGATCGGCCGGTCCACGAGAGCCGTTCCCGCGATGAACCAGTTGGTGGCCGCGACGTATTCGATCGCAACGGCGGTGAGTTCCCGCTTCTTCTTGAGAATCTCGAACGTCAGATCGGTGAGCTTGGAAGCAATGCGAGAAGAGGTCTCGGGCGACGCTGTGGTGCAGAGCTTCACATTGAGAATGGGCATGGCGAACTCCTGGGTGTGGTTGCCCGACGTGCCGCTCGGCATGCACCGGTCGTGGTGCTGCGCTGGCGTCCATCGAGTGATCGCACTGTCGACGAGCTCGTGCCACGAGAGAAGTGGCGTCGAAGTCAATTCACCGTTCCGCGCTCCGGAAGAACTGCGCCGCGAGCCGGACTCGCCGACCGCCGTTCAAGACAAGGCGCAAACGGATTCGGCAGCGGCGAGACGGCGCGACAGCGCTGAGCCGCGCTTGCCGAGGAAGGCCCGCAACAGCGCGTGATAGTCGCCTTGCGCGGCGGCGCGAACCGAGTGGCGCGCCGCCAGACGCGCCCGCCAGCCAGAGACCTTGGGCAGCCCGCCAAAAAAATCGAAACTGCCGAGCGTGTCGAAGACATCGAAGTACCTGAAGATCGGGCCGAACACCGCGTCGACCATGCCGAAGTGGTCTCCGGCGAAGTACGGCCCTTCGCTCGTCGCTGCTTCAAGCTGCTCGAAGCGATGCCGAATGTCCTGTGCCCGGGCGCCGAGTGCCGTGTCGTCGGCCGCGTTGTAGAAGGCCGCGATGGTGTTGAGCAGCGACGAGCCGAACTCCATCCAGGCGCGGTGTTTCGCGCGCGGCAGTGGCAGTTCCGGATGAAGCCGGGCGCCTTCGGTCTCGTCCAGAAATTCGCAAATCACGGCCGACTCGAAGATCGCTTCGCCATCCACCAGCAGCACTGGCGTCTTGCCCAGCGGCGAGACGTCGAGGAACCATGCCGGCTTGTTCGCGAGGTCGATCTCGCGACGCTCGAACTCGACGCCTTTCTCGAGCAGCACGATCGCCGCGCGCTGAACGTAAGGGCACAGCGCATGGCTGACGAGGGTAAATCGGGCGCTCATTGCGCCGCCTCGCCGAGCGCAGGCACGAAGCGAGCACTGCGGCGCAGCGCCATGGCGCCGTCCCCCAGCAACCAGAGCGCGACCGAAGCCACGGCCAGGAACAACGGGTACTCCCAGCCCCCGCCCGGGCTCGTGTGGGCCCAGCCGTTGTGCAGGTGCACCCCCATGGCCGCCAACATGATCGGCACCAACGCGAGCGAAACTTGAGGTGCGTAGATGCCGAGCACCAGCGCCAGCCCGCCAATCAGCTCGGCGGCAAACACCGGATAGGCCAGCAGACCAGGAAAGCCCACGCTGGTGAAGTACGTCGCGGTGCCCGGCAGCGTGAAGACCAGAAGTTTGAGCAGGGCATGTGCGATCCACATCACGCCCAGGCTGACGCGAAGCAGCGCCATGCCGTAGCGAGCCGCCGAAAGGTGGTTGGACTGTGTCATTGCTTTCTCCATTGATTGAACGATGGGCAAACTGTAGGCTTGCAAAGTGGCAATGAAAATAGGCATACCTGCAAACCATGAATGCATCCACGCAATACAGACTCAGTGCGGTCGATCTGGAAATGGTGCTGGCTCTGGTTCGATCCGGCACGCTGGCCGGTGCTGGAGAGCGACTGGGTGTGGACGCGTCGACCGTGTTTCGTTCGCTGCAGCGCATCGAGCGTGGGCTTGGCCAGCCACTGTTCGAACGATCGCGTTCCGGGTATCAGGCTTTGGAGCTGGCGCAGGCGCTGGCGGAGCACGCCGAACAGCTCGAGGCCTCGCTCGAGACCGCGCGATCCGCAGCGCAGCTGCGACCCGACCAGATCTCGGGCACGCTGCGCATCACTTCGACCGACACGGTCCTGCACGCCTTGGTTGCGCCGGCCCTCAAAGATCTCAGGGCGGTTCACCCGCTGCTGACCTACGAACTGCACACCGGCAATGAACTGGCGAACCTGACACGGCGCGACGCCGACATCGCGGTGCGCGCCACCAAACGACCACCCCAACATCTGGTCGGCAAACATGTGGGCCCCATCCGTGTGGCGCTGTATTCGGCGAAGAAGGGGCCGGTCAAGCGGTACTCGGAGGTGGAAGGCGGCAAGGCCTCGTGGGTGGCGCCTGATGACGCGTTGCCCGAGCACCCCTCGGTCGTTTGGCGCAAGCGCCACTTTCCGAAGCTGTCGCCTCGCTACAAGGTCAACAGCATCATGACTGTCATGGAACTGGTGGCGCTCGGGCTCGGCGTTGGCGTGTTGCCCTTGTTTCTTGCGAAATCGCAGCCGAACCTGATCCAGTTGACCGAAGTGCTCGACGAATGCCAGACCGAGTTGTGGATCCTGACTCACCCTGAGTCGAGGCACCTGCGGCGCGTGTCGACGGTCTACGGACACCTGGCTCGAACGCTCGTTCTCGACTGAGCTCTCCGAGGCCGGCGACACGCCGGGTCGAGCACAAGGCCGCTGCGCCGCGCCCTCACTGTTCCTTCAATCGGAATGGTGTCTTGGGCCGCGAGGTGATTCCCGGTTCGCGGCGCTCCGGCGAAAGTTCAGCCATGCGCTGCAAGTCCGGTGACCGAACTGTTCTTCGGGTCCGACCGGCGCAAGGGGAACTTCGGATGAACCAACTTCGCTCCATACGACCCAGCCGGTCTGCGCCGCAGGGAGAGGCTCGCCCTGCCGGCGCTGGGTCCACGCTCTCGATTCACCCGGCATGGCTGCGCATCACCCACTGGCTGAACGCCGTCGCCGTACTGATCATGGTGGGCAGCGGCTGGCGTGTGTACAACGCGGCGCCCGTGTTCGACCTTCGATTCCCTGGCGAGCTCACGATGGGTGGCTGGCTCGGCGGCGCACTGCAATGGCACTTCGCGGGCATGTGGCTGCTGGCCTTCAACGGCCTCGCCTATCTCGGCCTGAACGTGGCCAGCGGGCGCTTCGCGCGCAAGTTCTTCCCGATCAAACCTTCTGTGGTCTGGCACGACCTTGTCGCCGCGCTGCGTGGCCGCCTCTCGCATGCCGACCCGCGGCACTACAACGGCATGCAGCGCCTGGCTTACCTGATCGTCATCCTGGATCTGGTGATGCTGGTCTTGTCGGGGCTGGTGCTGTGGAAGTCGGTCCAGTTTCCGCTGCTGCGCGAGCTCGTCGGTGGCTACGAAGGCGCGCGACGCGTGCACTTCTTTGCGATGGCGACGCTGGTCGCCTTTGTTCTGGGCCACTTGGTGATGGTGGCACTCGTGCCACGAACCCTGGTCGCGATGCTTCGCGGCCGCTGAAGGAAACATCATGAACACCAACAAGCGTTCACTGATCGTCACCGTCGACGGCGAGGCCGTGCTCAAGGATGCCTTGAAGCTGCTCTCGCGCCGCATCGAGCAACCGGCGAGGCGTGCCTTCCTGCAGCGTTCGCTCACGCTCGGCGGTGTGGCCATGCTGAGCGGCTGCAGCATCACCGACGGCGACAGTGTCGAGACCGCACTGGCCAGCATCTCGCGGCTCAACGACCGTGTGCAGGGTGCGCTGTTCGATCCGAACCTGCTGGCGCCGACGTACCCGGAGTCGATGATCACGCGGCCATTCCCCTTCAACGCGTACTACGGCGAGAGCGAGATCCGCGAAGTCGATGGCGACGCCTGGCGCCTCGAAGTGACCGGCCTGGTCGCCGATCGACGAAGCTTCACATTGGCCGACCTGCGAGCGATGCCGCAGCAGGAGCAGGTCACACGGCACATCTGCGTCGAGGGCTGGAGCGCCATCGGCAAGTGGGGTGGCGTGCCGTTCGCGCACTTCTTGAAGCGCGTCGGCGCCGACACGAGCGCGAAGTACGTCGGCTTCAAGTGCGCCGACGACTATCACACCAGCATCGACATGGCCACGGCGCTGCACCCGCAGACCACGCTGGCGCTGAGCTACGACGGTCAGGTGCTGCCGGCGAAGTACGGCTACCCGGTGAAGCTGCGCATGCCCACCAAGCTGGGCTACAAAAATCCAAAACACATCCGGGCGATTTACGTCACCAACAGCTACCCCGGCGGCTACTGGGAAGACCAGGGCTACAACTGGTTCGGAGGCAGTTGAGGCGACTCAACCGCTCTGATTCTTCGGCATTTCTGCCACTCACTTCACTCCATCAATCAAGGAACACATCATGAACAAGATCACTGCTGCTCTGCTCTCCACCTGCATGCTGCTGGCCGCGGGCAGCTCGTTCGCGCAAGACGCGATGAGCAAGGACACCATGGCCAAGGACGGCATGAAGCACGATGCCATGGGCAAAGACGCGATGAAGAAGGACAGCCTGCACAAGGACGCGATGGCACCCAGCGCGAAGGCATCGGGCGCGATGAAGGCGGACCCCATGTCCAAGGACGCCACGAAGAAGGACCACATGGCGAACGACGCGATGAAGAAAGACACGATGGGCAAGGACGCCATGGCAAAAGATGCCATGGCCAAGGACGCGATGAAGAAGTAGTCGCCCCTGCGCTGCGCCTTCCAATCGCCACGGCGGCGAACTGCGGTCGCCGCCTGGCGGTGGTCGGCGCACGCGCGAGTCGACCGTCCGCCCGCGCGTTCGGGCGCTGCTGAATCGAGAACTGCCATGACACTCTTTGTCTTGTCGTACCTGGCGGGGGTGTTGACCATCCTCGCGCCTTGCATCCTCCCGGTGTTGCCCTTCGTGTTCGCGCGGGTCGATCAACCCTTCGCCCGCAACGGATTGCCGCTGCTCGTGGGCATGGCGCTGAGCTTCGCGGGCGTGGCCACGCTGGCGACAGTGGGCGGCTCATGGGCCGCCGATGCCAACGAAATCGGCCGCAATGTCGCGCTTGCGGTGCTCGCCACCATGGGCATGGCGCTGCTCGTGCCGCGCCTCGCCGACCGCTTGACGCGGCCGCTCGTCGCGCTCGGCGGGCGCCTTTCGGAGGCCGCTCACCACGACGCCGAGTCCACCGGTCGCTCGGTTCTTCCATCGCTCGCACTGGGCGTCGCCACCGGGCTGTTGTGGGCGCCTTGCGCCGGGCCGGTATTGGGGCTCGTGCTGACCACCGCGGCCTTGCACGGCGCCAGCGCCCACACATCATTGCTGTTGTTGTCGTACGCCGCGGGTGCCGCCACATCGCTGGCCCTGGCCCTGTGGGTCGGCGGCCGCGTGTTCGAGGTGATGAAGCGGGCTCTCGGCTTCGGCGAATGGTTGCGTCGCGGCCTGGGTGTCGCCGTGCTGACAGGCGTGACCACCGTGGCGCTCGGCTTGGACACGGGCTTGCTCGCCACGCTGACCCCGCCGCTGGGAAGTTCCATCGAACAGAACCTGCTGGAGCGGCTGGATGCGAAACCGACACCGACGCCGGACGCCGTGCTGCCTGCTGCCGCCGGCCTCGTTGCCGATCACCCGGTCGCCATGCCGGCGAGCATCGCCAAGACGGTCGCTCTCTCGGCCCCGTTCACACCTCTGCCTGTGGAAGGGGTCGCCCCCGAACTTGCGGGCGCCACCGGCTGGCTGAATTCACCGCCGCTGACGCTGCAGTCGCTGCGTGGCAAGGTCGTGCTCGTCGACTTCTGGACCTTTGCCTGCATCAACTGCCAGCGTGCGTTGCCGCATGTGCGCGCCTGGGCCGAGAAGTACAAGGACCAGGGCCTGGTCGTGATCGGTGTGCACGCGCCCGAGTTTGCGTTCGAGCGCAAGCCCGCCAACGTGAAACGTGCGGTGGGCGAACTCGGGTTGAGCTTCCCCGTTGCGATCGACAACGACTTCGCGATCTGGCGTGCGTTCTCCAACCAGTACTGGCCTGCAAACTACTTCATCGATGCCCAGGGTCGCATTCGTTTCCACCACTTCGGCGAGGGCGAGTACGAGCGCTCCGAGCAAGTGATCCAGCAACTGCTGAAGGAGGCGCATGCGTCCGGGGGAGTTGTCTAGGGCCTGTTAACGCTATGGGAGGGTTCGCGTGACTCATCAAACGGGCGCCCGCAAGGCGCAAAGCGCAGACATGGCGTTGGCCATGGCGAGCATTTGCAACGCGGCGGGCGCCCGTTTGATGAGATCACCCTTCGGGCCGGGTGCGCTCAGGCCGCAGGGCCGCGTTGCACGCTCGTTGTGTGCCGTGGGCACACGGCCTCGCGTGCGCCTTGCCCTGCGGCCTGATCGCACCCGGCGCGAAC
>JBDTTU010000086.1:0-18961 GCA_039930465.1 Burkholderiales bacterium | reverse complement strand
ATCGCGTCTTGTTGGTGGTCAGGGACTTCCCTTCTGCCGCCCACGCTCCTAGGGCAGGTCCTTGTTCTCGGCCGTGGTGGTGGTGCCGGCCGGCGCCACGCCCCGCCCGAGCCGCGCTTTCAGCGATGGTGCCTCGCCGCTCATCAGCGCCGCGTAGTAACTGCCGTTGCTGAGCACCTTTTTCACGTAGTCGCGTGTTTCGGGGAAAGGGATGTTCTCGGCCCAGACTGCCGTTTCGAGCGCCGGCCCTTCGCGCCACCTGCGCGAGCGCCTCGGGCCGGCGTTGTAGGCGGCCGCGGCCAGCGCCTGCGAGCCGTCGAAGTCGTCGAGCACGAGCTTCAGGTACGAGGTGCCGAGCTTGATGTTGGTGTCGCGGTCGGTGATGAGGTCGGGGGTGTAGGGCAGGCCGATCTTCTTCGCCGTCCAGCGTGCGGTGGCCGGCATCAGCTGCATCAGGCCCGAAGCGCCGACACCCGAACGTGCGTCCATGATGAAACGTGATTCCTGGCGGATCAGGCCGTACACATAAGACGGGTCGACGCCGATCTCGCGCGCATGCGCCGTCACTTCCTTCAGGTACGGCGTGGGGAACCGCTGCGCCATGTCGATTTCGCCGCGGGTGCGGTCGCTGGTGTTGATGCAGGACTTATAAACCTCGCGGTCGCAGGCGAGCTGCGCTGCGGCGAGCAGCTCGCGGTCGTTCATGCCACGCAGCGTGAAGTTCCATTCGCGCTCGCCTTCGCTGCGCAGGCCGAGGTTGATCAATTGCAGGCCACGCACAAGGCCGGGCTTTTGCAGCGTGGCGGCGCGCTCTTCGGCTGTGGGCGGCTCGGGCCGCGGCGGCATGAACGCGGTTTGCCCGAGGTATTCCGCAGCCATCGCGGCGTAAAAATTCAGCTGGTTCGAAATGCCGCTCAACAGTTCGCGGCCCATGCCGCGCATCGATTCGGTGTCTTGCGAATCGCCGGCGAGCGCGAGCATCGCGCGTGCTTTCCAGTAGACCCAGGTGGTGTCGCGCTGCTCGGCCGTGCCCATCGCGTTGATGGCCTGCATGACCTGCTGCCAGCGCGCCTTGCCGTTGTCGGCGCGCAGCGCGGCGCGCACCTTCCAGGCCAGCGTGTCGTCGGGCCAGTCGAGGTCACGGCCGGCCTTGGCCGCGCTGAGCGCTGCACGTTGGTAGTGGTCGGCGGCTTCGGGCTGCAGTTTCATTGCCGACTGCTTCGCAACCGTCGCCCAGGCCCAGGCGGCCAGGTCGTCGGGCAGGGCGCGTTCCCAGCGCGCGCTGAGCAGGCCCGAAGCGGCTTCGGGGTCGTTGCTGGCCATGCGCATCAGCGCCAGCAGCGTCAGCTCGGCGTTGGTGCGCGACACGGCCGAGGCGCTGCGGGTCATGTAGCGCGCCGGGTTTTCGGTGAGCTCGGTGACGGCGCTGCCGGCGGCCACGCTGATGAGCACCGCGGCCTGGCGCGCGGCCCGCAGCCGGCCGGCGTCGATCGCGAAGCGGGCCTTGCGCCAGATGTCGGCGGTGGTGAATTGTTTGGCGTCGAGCAGCGTGGCGGCCAGCAGCGCACAGCCGTCGTCGGCGTCGCGCTGCGCGAGCCAGGTGGCCAGCGCGGCATCGCGCACGTTCTTGCCGCCGAGGTGGTCAACGAGCAGCGCGTAACACGTGACCTCGCGATCGTCGTTCATGCGAAAGCGCGGGAACTCGGCCGCGAAGTTGACCCAGTCGCGGCGCTTGCCGAGTTCCAGCAGCCAGTCGTTGCGAAAGCGGTCTTCCACATAGGTGCCGGGCCAGCGCGCCGCGAACTCGTTGACTTCGGCCTGCTGCACTTCGCCGATGCGGTTCGTCAGCTCCCAGTAGTCGGGCCACATCGCGAGCGGGTGCTTCTCTGCCACGGCTACAGCGCGTGTCGTGGTCAGGAGCGCGCGGTCTTTCTTGCGAAAGGCTTCGCGGGCGTCGGTGATGTTGGCGTCGTTGTTTTGTGCGCAGGCGGCTGGCGCCAGGCCGAGCAGGCTGGCGCCGAGCAGCACGGCGACCAGGGCCCGCCGGGGGCGCCCATATACTGGTTTGAAAGCAGGGTTCAACGTCATCACGGGGTCATCTTGAGTTCAGCATCGACCGAAGCGGCCCTGGAAGCCCGAAAGGCGTTGCGCCAGACTTTGCTGGCGCGGCGCGACGAATTTGTCGGCGGCCCGAAGGCTGCGGCTGCCGATGGAGCCCTGGCGCAGGGCCTGAGTTCCATCTTGATCGACCTCGAGCCCGAGCTGCTGGGTGTGTACTGGCCGATCCGGTCCGAATTTAACGCACCTGCGCTGCTGGCGGCCGACACCCTGCTGGCAACATACCCGCTCGCCTTGCCGTTCGCGCGCAAACAGCCGGTCGACATGCACTACCGGCGCTGGAGCGGCAAGGCGCCGACGCTGCGTGACGAGTGCGGCATTCTGACCAGCAGCGGTGCAGAAGCGGTGCCCGACGTGGTGCTCGTGCCCTGCCTCGGCTTCACGCGCGACGGTTTCAGGCTCGGCTATGGCGGTGGTTATTTCGACCGCTGGCTGGCGCTGCACCCCGATGTGACGGCCGTGGGCGTGGCGTGGTCGGTCGGCGAGTTGGCCGCTGGCTCGTTCGAGCCGCAAGCCTTCGATCAGGCGCTGACCTTGATCGTGACCGAACAAGGCGTTGTGTAACGAGCGTTGTCAACTCGTGCCGCTGTCGCCGATCGCTTCACGCGTGAGCGCGGCTTGGTCGAGCACCCAGTCGCAGAACTGTTTCACCTCGGGCCGCGCGCGGCTGGCCGGGGCGCTGACCAGCCAGTACAGGTACGGGCTGTCGATGCGGCCGCTGGCCCCGAACGGTTCGACGAGTTCACCGCGCTGCAGCGCTTCGAACACCAGCGCCACCCGGGCCAGCGCCACACCGTGACCGGCCAGCGCCGCCTGTACTTGCTGGTAGGTGAAGTTCAGGTAGAGCCAGCGTTTGGGTTGCAGCGCCGGTTGGCCGTTGAGCGTGAGCCAGCGCCGCCAGCTCAGGTATTCGGTGCTCGATTTGGTGTCGTCTTCTTCGGCCAGAGTGTGCTGCACCAGATCGGCCGCGCTCGACAGCGGCGGCGCTTCGCCGACCCGGATCTGCTCGGCCAGCGAGCGGCTCACCACCGGCGTCAGCACTTCGCCGAACAGGCGCAGCGCGCCGGCTGGGGCTTGCGCCGGGCTGCAGTAACGCAACGCCAGGTCGAGCTCGGGGTCGTCGAGGTCGGCGATCTGGTCGGCGGCCGACACGCGGATGTCGATGTCGGGGTGCAGGCGCTGGAACGCCTCGATGCGCGGCAGCAGCCACAGCGAGCCGAACGACGCGAAGGTCGTGACGCTGACACGCTTGCGGCTGCGCACCTGGCGAATCTGGCGCACGCTGGCGTCGATCTTCTGCAGCCCGGATTCGACCGAGCGCAGCAGCATCTGGCCGCTCTGCGTCATTTCGACATGGCGCGTGCCGCGCACGAAAAGGGCCGCGCCGAGTTCGTCTTCCAGCCCCTTGATCTGGCGGCTGATGGCCGATTGCGTCACGAAAAGCTCGTCGGCCGCGTCGCTGAAGCTCAGGCGCCGAGCCACCGCTTCGAACGCGCGCAAGGTGTTCAGCGAGAGCGGGCGGCTGGATCGGGTATTCATATCAAATGCGCATCAATGATCGACCTGGGTTTCATTGGATTATCACTGCGATAACACCGATGATTGCATCACCAAACGCAGGAGATTGATGATGAATACGCACTCCGAACTGAACGCACGCCGCACCGCCGCCAACACCACGCTGGCCTTGTCCACCGGCCAGGCCATGCACCTCGGCCGCCTTGGTGGCGAGCTGACGGTGCTCGAAGGGCGCGTCTGGCTGACGCGTGGCGGCGACCTCGGCGACCACCGCGTCGAAGCCGGCGAACGGCTGCGCTTGGGCGTGGGCGAAAACGCCGTGATCGAACCTTGGGACGCCGGCCATGCTGTCAGCGTGCAATGGAAGCCGCGGCGTCAGGGCTTCTTCGGCGCCGTTCTGGCCGAACCCTTGCGCGCCTTGGCCTGGGGCTTGGGCGCTTTGGCCGGTGGCTTCAGTGCCCTGGCGCGCAACGCGGCAGCGAGTGCCAGCCGGGCCCAGGGTTGCATCAGTGGGGGTGACTCCATCGCCTCTTCGGGCGCGGTGAAGTAACCCAGCGTCACCGACTTGCCGGCCCCGTCGTAAACGAAGGGCTGGCAGCCGGCGGCCTCGAAGCTGGCCCGTGTGGACGCGTCGGCCTTCAGGTACAGCCGGTCGAAAGCGATCAGGCCGACGAACAGCTCGTCGACATAGATGCCGTGGCCGCCGAACATGCGGCGTGAGCGTGTTGCGCCCACCGAAGCGAGCAGTTCCAGGCAGTGGGCGACGAAATCATTGGGGGCGGCGGCCATGCGGCAGTCTTGCACAATGCGGGCGACGCGCAAGCCAACCCGGAGTCCGCATGCAGCCCACCGTTCCCGAGCCCGACCGCGCCGCCTTGCGCAGCAAGCTGGTCGCCGCACGGCTCGCCTTGCCAGACCGCCTGGAGCGTGCCGTGGCTTTGCAAAGCGTGCTGCGCACCTGGCTCGTCAGCCGCAGGGAATCTTCGATCGGCGCCTACTGGCCGATCAAGGGCGAGTTCGACCCGCTGCCCGCGCTGTACCGCTGGTCAGAAGGTGCGCCCGAGGGCGTGGTGCGCCACATCGGGCTGCCGGTGGCCGACCGCGAATCGGGCCAATTGCGCTTTCACGTCTGGTACCCGGGCTGCCCGACCGAGCTCGATGCCTACGACATTCCCAAACCCAAAGACACCGAAGAGTTCGCGCCGGCTTTGCTGGTGGTGCCGTGCCTCGGCTTCGGGCCGGGTGGCGTGCGGCTCGGTTACGGCGGCGGGTTTTTCGACCGCACGCTGGCTTCGATCTCGCCTCGGCCGGTGACGGTGGGCGTGAGCTACACGCACGGGTTTTTGCCATTCCTGCGTTCCGGGCCACTGGACTGGCCGCTGGATGCGATGCTGACTGAAGACGGGGTGATGTGGCGGCGCGAAGAGGGCTGATGCGGGGTCGCGCGCTGGGATCGAGCGAGCTGGCGAGGCCATCGGGTGACCGGCTCCGTTCGTGTCCTCCGCTATCGGCCTCACGGCCAATAGCTCCCCCTTTACCTCACTGCGCCGGTCACCCGATGGCCTCGCCAGCAGGCACGCTCGCAGCGCCCGCATCGAGCTCTACTCGTCAGCGGCCGAGTCGCTTGCAGATTTCCAGCGTCACGGCCGACTGGTTCATCGTGTAGAAGTGAATGCCCGGCGCGCCGCCCTGGATGAGGCGCTCGCACAACTCGGTCACCACGTCGATGCCGAAGGCGCGGATCGACGCTGCGTCGTCCATGAAACCTTCCATCTTCAGCGCGACCCAGCGCGGGATCTCGATCCCGTCGCGGGCCGCGAACTGCGCGATCTTCGCGAAGTTGTGGAACGGCATGATGCCGGGCACGACCGGCACGTGAGCGCCGAGCTTTTGCGTCGCTTCGACGAAGTGGAAGTACGCGTCGGGGTTGAAGAAGAACTGCGTGATCGCTGAATTGGCGCCGGCCTTCACCTTGTCGGCGTAATGCGCCAGATCGCGCGCGGCGTAGCGCTGCTCGGGGTGGTATTCGGGGTAGGCCGCGACTTCGATGTGCCAGTCGCCGCCCTGTGTTTCGCGGATGAACTTCACCAACTCGGCGGCGTAGTGGAATTCGCCGGCAGAGGCCGTGCCGCTGGGCATGTCCCCGCGCAGCGCGACAAGCCGGCGGATGTTGCGCGAGCGGTATTGCGCCAGGATTTCTGCGAGGCCTTCGCGGGTCGAGCCCACGCATGACAGATGCGGCGCCGCCTCGAAGCCGGCCGCCGCGATCGCGTGCACCGTGTTCAGCGTTTTCTCGCGTGTGGAGCCGCCAGCGCCATAGGTCACGCTGAAGAACTCGGGTTTGACCACGCCGAGCTGTTGCACCACGTCGGCGAGCTTCTGGTCGCCCACCGGCGTGTTGGGCGGGAAGAACTCGAAGCTGATCGGAAGTTCGGAAATGGCGTTCATGCCTTGTCTTTCTGGGTCGATTCGCCCGGCTCCGCCAGAACGAAAAATTCGCGGTTGCCGTCGCCGCCATCAACGCTGCTCGCAAAGTAGTCAAGCACCGTGAGGCCCAAGCCGGCGCAGGTCTCGCGAATGCGCTGCTCGACACGCGGGTAGGCGGCTTCGTCTTTCACGAGGCCACCCTTGCCGATGTCGATGGGCTGCAGTTCGAATTGCGGCTTCACGAGCAGCAGGGCGCGACCGGCGGGCGCGAGGTAACGTGCGATCGTCGGCAGCACGTGGGTCAATGAAATGAAGGACACGTCGGCGACTATCAAGCCGAACGAATGTTCGTCGGTTTCCAACTCGAACGCCGTGCCGCTCACGTCGCGCGCATTCAGCCCTTCGAAGAGCTGCACGCGCGCATCGGCCGCGAGTGTCGGGCTGAGTTGCGCACGGCCCACGTCGATGCCAACCACCCGCTCGGCGCCGCGCTGCAGCAGCACGTCGGTGAAACCGCCGGTGCTCTGACCGACGTCGAGGCAGATGCGACCCGCCACTTCCAGTTTGCAATGCAGCAGCGCCGCGTCCAGCTTGAGCCCGCCGCGCGACACAAAACGCAGTTCGGCGTCATCGGTCACTTCGATTTGGCAGTCTTCGGGCAGGTCTTCGCCGGCCTTGCGTGGCACGGCCCAGCCCTTGGGGCCGTGCCAGCGCACGCCACCGGCGTCGATCAGCCGTTGCGCGGCCGATCGGGTCGGGGCCAGGCCCCGTTGGAGAAGCAACTGATCAGCACGCATCAAATGAGACCAAGCTACTCGCCGCGGACCGGTTTCCCGGCCGCCAGCGAGGCGCCCCTTGGGGGCAAGAGCGAAGCGACTGGGGGCTCAATATCTGTAGGTGTCGGGCTTGTACGGGCCGGCTTTGCTGACGCCGATGTAGGCCGCTTGTTCATCCGTCAGCTCGGTCAGCATTGCGCCGACCTTCTTCAGGTGCAGGCGCGCCACTTTTTCGTCGAGGTGCTTGGGCAGCACGTAGACCTGGCCGACTTCGTAGTTCTGCGACTTGGTGAACAGCTCGATCTGCGCGATGGTCTGGTTCGCGAACGAACTCGACATCACGAAGCTCGGGTGGCCGGTGCCGCAGCCCAGGTTCACGAGGCGGCCCTTGGCCAGCATGATGATCTTCTTGCCGTCGGGGAAGGTCACGTGGTCGACCTGCGGCTTGATCTCGTCCCATTCGTACTTCTCGATCGACGCGATGTCGATCTCGTTGTCGAAGTGGCCGATGTTGCAGACGATGGCCTGGTCTTTCATCGCCTTCATGTGGTCGTGCGTGATGATCGACTTGTTGCCGGTGGTGGTGACGAAGATGTCGGCCTTGTCGGCGGCGTATTCCATCGTCACGACCTTGTAGCCTTCCATCGCGGCCTGCAGCGCGTTGATGGGGTCGATCTCAGTCACCCAGACCTGGGCGCTGAGTGCACGCAGGGCCTGGGCCGAGCCCTTGCCCACGTCGCCGTAGCCAGCCACGCAGGCCACCTTGCCGGCGATCATCACGTCGGTCGCACGCTTGATGCCGTCGACCAGCGATTCACGGCAGCCGTACAGGTTGTCGAACTTGCTCTTCGTGACGCTGTCGTTCACGTTGATGGCGCGGAATGGCAGCGTGCCCTTCGCGCTCATTTCTTTCAGGCGGTGCACGCCAGTCGTGGTTTCTTCGGTCACGCCGATGATCTGCGCGGCCTTGCGGGTGTACCAGGTCGGGTCGACCGCGAGCTTGGCCTTGATCGCGGCGTACAGGCAGGTCTCTTCTTCGCTGGTGGGCTTGCTGATGACGGAAGCGTCTTTCTCGGCGCGCTGGCCCAGGATCATCAGCAGCGTGGCGTCGCCGCCGTCGTCGAGGATCATGTTCGGGCCTTCGCCTTCGCTGCCCTTGGGGCCGAACTCGAAGATGCTGTGGGTGAAGTCCCAGTATTCGGTCAGCGACTCGCCCTTGTGCGCGAACACCGGCGTGTTCTTGCTGTTCGCCACCAGTGCCGCAGCGGCGTGGTCTTGGGTCGAATAGATGTTGCATGAAGCCCAGCGCACATTGGCGCCGAGCGCCTGCAGCGTCTCGACCAGCACGGCGGTCTGGATCGTCATGTGGATGCTGCCGGTGATGCGCGCGCCCTTGAGCGGCTGCGTCTTCGAGAATTCTTCGCGAATGGCCATCAGGCCCGGCATTTCGGTTTCGGCGATCTTCACTTCCTTGCGGCCCCAGGCGGCAAGGCTCAGGTCGGCAATGGCGTAGTCGTTGGTGGGTTTGAGAACAGCGTTCATGTCTTCGGCTCCAATTGAATGAGGAACCCGCACGACTGGCCTGTTGGGAAGCTGGCAGCCCACCCACGAGGAACCATCGTGCGGGTGAGCGCGGTTGCAATTGCATTTCCGAGCCTGGGGCCACCGCGGCTGGCGGGTGGACCTTGCAACGCTCCTCGGAAAGTGGCCGAATTGTAGACGCCCGGCGCGGGCCTTGCAAAACGGGGCTGTGCAAAACTCGTCACATGGCTGTTCCTTCTTCCGTGCGGCCCTGGGCCGAAGCGCCAATCGCCGCGTTGCACGGTGTGTGCGGTGTGCTGACCGACATCGACGACACGCTGACGACCGACGGCGCGATCACCCCCGACGCGCTGGGTGCGCTCAAGCGCCTGCATGCTGCGGGCATCGGCGTGATCGCGATCACCGGCCGGCCGATGGGCTGGAGCGAGCCGTTCGCGCGCCAATGGCCGATCGACGCGATCGTGGCCGAGAACGGCGCCGTGGCGCTGTTTCGTGCCGCCGATGGCCTGACGATCGAATATGCACAAGGCGAAGCGACCCGTACCGTCAACGCGCGGCGTTTGAAGAGCGTGGCAGCACGGGTGCTGCGTGACGTGCCCGGCACTCGCCTGGCGCGAGACAGCGCCGGCCGTGTCACCGACATCGCCATCGACCACAGCGAGTTCGCGCAGCTCTCGCCTGCGCAGATCGAGCAGGTGGTGGCCGTGATGCGCGCCGAAGGCATGAACGCGACCGTGAGTTCGATCCACGTCAACGGCTGGTTCGGCGAGCACACCAAGCTGAGCGGCGCGCGCTGGATCGTGCAGCGTTTGCTGTCGCGCGATCTCGAAGGCGAACGCGCGCGCTGGGTTTATGTGGGTGATTCGACCAACGACCAGCTGATGTTCGGCCACTTCGCGCTCAGCGTCGGTGTGGCCAACCTGCTCGACTTTGCCGACGTGCTCACGGTCTGGCCCGCCTTTCTGACCGAGCGCGCGCGCGGCGCCGGGTTTGCAGAAGTCGCGCAGCGCCTGCTCGAAGCGCGCCGCGTCAGCTGACGACCGGCTGCACCAGCGGGCTCATCGAGACCATCGTTGCCGGCCCGAAGATGGTTGCAAAGGCCACGTCTTTGGCGTCGCGCCCGGTGGCGATGCGGATCAGCTCGTCGAGCGGCGACATGCGCGTGGCGTCGAACAAGACCCAGCGCCCGCCCAGCCAGACCTCGAACACGGCGTGGAAGTCGGGTGGCGGGTCGTCGAAGCGGGCGTAGCCGACGACCAACCGTGCCGGAATGTTGAGCGCACGGCAAAAGGTGATGGCCAGGTGCGCGAAGTCGCGGCACACGCCGGTGCGCTGCACGAACACGTCGCGCGCCGTGGTGGTGGCGGTGGAGCTGCCGACCCGGTACTCAACGTTCTTGTGAATCCAGTCGCAGAGGGCGCTCACGCGGGAGTGGCCCGGCGGCAGAGCGCCGAACAGTTTCTGCGCCGCCTGGCTCAGGTGGTCTGACTCGCAATAGCGCGTCGGCATCAGGTTGTGCAGCACCTCGTCGGGCAGGTCGGCGATCGCGACTTCGGGCGCCGACAGGTCGACCGCTTCGGGCGTGCGCAGCACCCGCGCCGTGTAGCGGAACTCGTAAAACCCGGCCTCGGCATGCACGCGCGCGAAGCGGTGGTTCACCGTCGGGTCGGCATACACGTGCACCGGCAGCGGTGGCGTGATCACCAGCGATTCGCTCAGCACCTGCTGGTCCATGCCGTGCAGCGCGTGAATCTGGAACAGGAAGTCGGTCGGGCCGTTGACCTGGTAGCTCAGCAGCGAATCGACGTCGAAGCTGCGGCCCGCCGGCGCGGCTGGCGGGGCTGCCCGGACGGTGGGGGCGAGAAGGGTGGCGGTGTCGGGCATGGGTGATTCAGTGTGGAAAAGGGGGCGTCGTAGGCGATGCAATTTCACCCGCGGTGGCGCAGCCTTGCCATCAGCCTGCGGCGCAGGCGCTGGTAGGACAAAGTCTCGCACGCTGCTGCCACGGCCGCGCGTGTGCAAGACTGCGACCCGCCGTGCCTTTCGGCTGCGGCAGCCCGTGCCGTCCAGATGCTCCCGACCACTTCCCGCGAATTGCCGACGCTCGCCGTGGCCGCCGCCCTGGCGTTGGCCGCGGCCGTATCGCTCGGCCTGGCGCGTTTTTCCTACGCACTGCTGTTGCCGCCGATGCGCGCCGACCTGGGCTGGAGCTACCTGACCGCGGGTGCGATGAACACCGTCAACGCGGCCGGCTACCTCGCGGGCGCGCTGCTGATGCCGGCGGTGTTGCGGCGCTTCGGCGCGCGCCGGGCGCTGCTCGGGGGAGGCGTCGCTTCCGGGCTGCTGCTGGCGGCGCACGGCCTGGTGCTTGCCGACGCTGCGCTCTACGTGCTGCGCGCACTCACCGGTGTGGCCAGCGCCGCCACCTTCGTTTGCGGCGGCTTGCTCGCGGCGCGCTTGAGCGGGCGTGCGCCGGCCGCCTCGGGCAACGCGCCCTCGGCCGGCCTGGTGCTGGGGGTGTACTACGGCGGCACCGGTGTGGGCATCGTGATCGCGGCGCTGCTGGTGCCCCCGCTCAGCGCCTGGCCCGCCGCGCACGCGTGGCAATGGGCCTGGGTGGCGCTCGGCCTGGCCGCACTCGTCGCCACCGCGATCACCGCACTTGCCACCCGCACGCTCGACGAAGCCGGAACGGCGCGTGCGGTGCACGCGCCGTTCCGCTGGTCGCTGCTGGCCTGCGGCCTGGCGTCGTATTTCATGTTCGGCCTGGGCTACATCGGCTACATGACCTTTGTGGTCACCCTGCTGCGCGAGCAGCATCTCAACAGCGCACTCATCACCGCTTTCTACGGCCTGCTCGGGCTGGCGGTGATCGCGTCGTCGTGGTTGTGGGCCGGCCTGTTGCAACGCCAGCGTGGTGGTGGAGCGATGCGGCTGCTGAATGCCTTGCTCGCGGTGGCCACGCTGCTGCCGGTGCTGAGCGCGCACCCGCTCGCGGTGTTCGCGTCGGGCCTGTTGTTCGGCGGCGTGTTCCTGTCGGTGGTGGCTTCGACCACCGCGCTGGTGCGGCACAACCTGCCAAGCGCGGCCTGGCCGTCCGGCATCAGCGCGTTCACAGTCGTGTTCGCGGCCGGGCAGATCGTCGGGCCCTCGCTGGTGGGCTGGGTCGCTGACGGCGCGGCTGGCTTGCGCGGTGGCCTGGCCTGTTCGGCGGCGGTGCTGGCGCTCGGCGCATTGATCGCTTGGGGCCAGAAGCCGCTCGCGGGTCCGGCCTGAATCAAGCCCCGACGCCGAGGAAGATGCGCATGCGGTCCATTTCATCGCGCAGCCCGGCGCGAAATACGGCGTCGCGCGGCGCGCGGCCGGCGGTGTAGCCGAAGCTGCTGACGAGCAAGGCGTCTTTGACCGCGACGTTGCCCCAGCCGATCACCTGGTCGCGCCACAACATCGGCAGCGCGTAATAACCAAGCTTGCGCCTGGGCGCTGGCGTGTAGGCCTCGAAGCGGTAGGCCCAGCCCCAGAACAGCTCGAAACGGCGCCGGTCCCAGACCACCGGATCGAAAGGTGCTAGCAGGCGCACGGTGTCGTCGGGCGCACCGCGCGGCAGACGTTCGCCTGCCGGCCAATACCAGTCGGTGCCGTCCACACGCTCGTGGGCCAGGCGCTGTTTGGCGCGCAGCGCTGCGGCCTTGAGTTCGCCGTGCCACTGCGGCGCGGCGAAGCGCAGCCGCGCGATCAGGCCGGTGAGGCTGGTGGCCGGCAACGGGGCGTACTTCTGCACCACGATGTCGACCAGCGCATCGAGCCGCGCGCGCAGCGCGTCTGCATCAAGCTGGCTGCTGTCATGCTCATGCGCGGCGTACAAACGAATGCCGCCGTCGCGCCGCGCCACGCGCAGCAGGCCGCGGTAGTGCATGGCGTCGAGCAGGTGCGTGGTCGCGTTCGACGACCCGCCCCACGCGTTGGTGGCCCGGCCGTGCGCGAAGTGCGCGTCGACCTCGCGCGGGTGCACCGCGCCACGCTCGCGCACAAAGGCGAGCAGGTCTTGCGCCTGGCGCCTTTTCGCAGCAGTCCACGGCGTGGTGCCAGAGCGCGGGTGCATCAAGACCTGCAGCGGGGCCGGAAGAAAGCCGTAGTTGACGAAGAAGTCTTCCTCGACGCCGAGGCTCGCATAACGCCGTTCCAGGTCGCCCGCGCAATAAGCCTTCACACGGTGGCGCAGCGTGAGGTCTTGGGCCCGCGCCGGGGCGCGGATCGGGTCGGCCTGCACGAAGCCGAGCTTGTGCACCGCGCGCTTGAGCGTGGTCGGGGCGAAAAGGCTGCGTGCGACGGCAAAGCGGCGCAACTGGTCAAGTGTGATCGGCATGGGAAGAGGGGGTTCAGCGTGGCCATGCCAGCGCCCTGCGCGATTGTCGGGCAAGAGCGCAAGGCCCGCGGCGTACGAGCCCGGCTGCGTGCGTCATAACGGGCGCATAACGCCGGCCTGACTACAACCCTGATCACGCGGGCCGTTATGCTTTGCGCACGCACCGATCCCCTGTGATGAACGACACTGCCCCGGCCCTCGAACTGCAACTTGCCGGCCTGCCCGGGGTGTTGCGTTACGGGCTCGGCAAGGTGGCACTGGCGCCACGCGACGCCGCCCTGCTCGCCTGGCTCGCGCTCGAAGGCCCGACCTCGCGCACCCGCCTGGCCCAGCTGCTGTGGCCCGACAGCGAACCCGAAGCCGCGCGCAACACGCTGCGCCAGCGCCTGTTCCAGTTGCGGCGCCAGTTCGGCGACGCGCTGGTCGTCGGCAGCACCACGCTCGCGCTGGCCGACGGCGTGGGCCACGACCTGCTCGACGCCGACGACGTGCTCGCCGGCGTGCCGCATGAAGCGGGCGGCGAGTTTGCCGCCTGGCTCGCGCAACAACGCGAGCGCCGCCACAGCCGCATGCGGGGCTCGCTGGTCGAGCTGTGCGACATGGCCGAGCAGGCCCGCGACTATGCCGACGCGCTCACTCACGCGCGTGAACTGATCGCCCTCGAACCCCTCTCGGAAGACGCGCACCGGCGCGTGATGCGCCTGCACTACCTGGCCGGTGACCGCGCTGCGGGCCTGCTGGCGTTCGACCGCTGCGAGCAGGTGCTGAAAGACGAAGTCGGCGCGCGCCCTTCGCCGCTGACGCTGGCGCTGCTTGACACGCTGCAGGCCAACGGGCGCAGCGAAGGAGCGCCCGAACAGCACCTGCCGGCTGCCGTGCTGCGGCCGCCACGCATGGTGGGCCGAGCCGACGACCTGCGTGCCGCGCTCGCCGGTTGGGCCGCGCAGCAAGTGGTGTGGGTGGTCGGCGAAGCCGGCATGGGCAAGTCGCGCCTGTTGCAAGAAATGGTGGGGGCGCGGCCCGGCAGCGTCAGCGTGTCGGCGCGGCCGGGCGATGCGGTCGTGCCCTATGCCTCGCTCGCACGGCTGCTGCGCGCCGTGGTCGAGCGCGCACCGCAGGCGCTGGCCGCCGCGCCGCGCGCCGAGGTGGCGCGCCTGCTGCCCGAGATCGCGCCCGGCGCGGCGAGCGTGGCGGCGGCCGGCTCGCCCGCGGCGCAGCAGGTGGCGCTGCAGCGCGGTGTGATCGGCCTGCTGCGCGCGGCGCAAGCCGAAGGCGTGGAAGCACTCGCGCTCGACGACTTGCATTTCGCCGACGACGCCAGCCTGGAGATGCTGGTCGTGCTGCTGCACGGCGACGCCCTGCCCGGCCTGGCCTGGGCCTTTGCGCAGCGCCCATCGGAAGGCTCGCAGCAGGTCGTTCAGGTGCAGGACACCTTGCTCGAAGAACAGCGCCTGCAGCCGCTGCGGCTCGCGCCGCTCGGGGTGCCGCAGTTGCTCGAACTGGTCAGCTCGCTTGGGCTGGACGGTGTTGATGCGCCCGCG
This sequence comes from Burkholderiales bacterium, assembly GCA_039930465.1. Classification (GTDB taxonomy): domain Bacteria; phylum Pseudomonadota; class Gammaproteobacteria; order Burkholderiales; family Burkholderiaceae_C; genus LMDS01. The sequence continues at coordinate 4,673 of JBDTTU010000086.1, read as the reverse complement.
CTCGCAGGGCAACTGCACCGCCACACCGGCGGCAACCCCTTGTTCGCGCTCGAGACGCTGCGCCAGGCCTGGGTCGACGGCCGGCTCGGCACGCTCACCCTGCCACGCCCCGGCAGCGTGGCGCGGCTGATCGAACGGCGGCTCTCGCGCCTGTCGACCGCGGCGGTGCGGCTGGCGCGCTGCGGCGCCGTGGCCGGGCAGGACTTTTCCATCGAGCTCGCGACCGAGGTGCTCGGCGTGGCGGTGCTCGACCTCGCCGATGCCTGGACCGAACTCGAACAGGCCCAGGTGCTGCGCGACGGCGCGTTCGCCCACGACCTGATCTTCGAAGCCGTGCTCGCCTCGGTGCCACGCCCGATCGCCCAGCACCTGCACGGCCAGATCGCGGCATTTCTGGAGCGCCGCGTCAGCGAGCCGGCGCGGCTGGCCTGGCATTGGGCCGAGGCCCAGCAGTGGGTGCCGGCGGCTGGCGCGTTCAGCCGCGCAGCGCAGCGCGCGCAGCACGGCTCGCGCGTGTTCGACGCCGCGGCGCTGCTGGCCGAGGCCGCGCGTTGCCACGGGCTGGCCGGCAATGAAGAAGGGCGTTTCGATGCGCTGCTGGAGCGCGCCGACATCCTGTCGAACTTCGAACTCGGTGAGCAGGCGAACGCCGCGCTGGCCGAACTCGACGCCGCAGCACGGACCGAGTTGCAGCGCCTGAAGGCGTTGCAGGTGCGGCTCCTGCTCAGCGAGCGCAACTACGAAGAAGAGCCGGTGCTGGCACTCGCACCCGACGCGATTCGGGCGGCCCGCGCACTCGGCCAGAGCGGGCTTGAACTCTCGTTCGTCATGAGTCTCGCGTACGCCTTGTGCGGCCGCCGGCGCGCCGCCGAGGCCGTGGCGTTGCTGGCACCATTCGGTGCATCGCTGACCGCCATCGACGACGTGGGTCTGCGCTTCGAATTCGAGATGGCGCAGGGCTTTGCGCTCGACTACGCCGACCGCTTGCGCGACGCTGTCGCCGCCTGGGAGCGCGCCCTCGTGCTGCCGCGCATCGGTACCCGTTCCGACCTGCTCTGGCAGGCCATGGGTGGCAAGGCGGCAACACTTTCGAAGATGGGGCAGGTGATGCTCGCAGCGCAGATCGGCGAGCAGGCGCTGCGCGCTGCCCGCAGCACCGGCGACATGCCCGAGGTGCGCTTGATGAAGACGCAGTCGGTGCTGGCGCACCGCCTGCGCGACATCGGCCGTTACCGCGACGCGATGAGCTGGCTCGAAGAAGCGCGCGCGGTCTTCGACGCTGCTCACGAGACGCCCTCGGAGATCGCGCACATCGAGCACCGCATGGTGGTGATCTACCAGCATCTCGGTCAACCCGAGCGTGCCCCGGCCCTGTTGAGCACCGAGCACGCTGGCCTGCAACCCGGGCTGGCAATGATGCGCCTGGTGCACCGTGCCGACAGCCGGCGCCAGCTCGGCGGCGACGGCTTGCCGCTGATGCGCGAGGCGCTGGCGATCATTCCCGATCCGAACGACATCTACTACCGCATCGCCAGCCTGTTCATGACCTGGCTGGTGCCACCCGACGAAGGCGAAGCGCTGGGCGCGAGCCTGGCGGTGTGGGCCGCGGCGCGCGAACGGTTTGGCGTGGCGCTGGCGGGCCACGTGCGAGCCGCCGCCTGCGGATTGGCGCTGGGTGCGCCAGCACGGGCGCAGCCGCACGTGGAAGCGGCGCTGGCGCTGGCGCGCGAGCACCAGCCCGACACCTTCTACCTGCCCGAGCTGTGGCTGGTGGCGGCGCGGGTCTTCCAGTCGCTCGGGCGCGTCACCGATGCGCGGTGCGCGGCCGAGACCGGGCGCGACTGGGTGATGGCCGTGCACGAGCGCCAGGTGCCCGAGGCTTTTCGCCCCAGCTTCCTGCAGCGCAACCCGACGAACCACGAACTGTTGTCGCTCGCAGCGCGCCTAACGAGTTCATAACGGCCGGCGCAGAACACTGCTCCCCAACGACCACGGCATGGTGCCGCGGCGTTCCAACAGGGGACCGTCATGCACACCACTCCGAACCCGAGCGCCGCTCCGATGCGAGCAAGCGAAGACCACAGGCTGGCCTCACGCCAGCGCATCGCCACCTTGATGGCCAGCGTGATCACGGCCGCGGCGCTCGCCGCGTGCGGTGGCGGCGGGTCGGATGCGCCGGCTGCGGGTACACCTCCGGCGCCGGCGCCGGCACCGGCACCGGCCCCTACCGGCACCGCACTCACCGGCAGCTTGCGCGGCCCGATCGGCGCGCAGCTCGTGCTGCAGAACAACGGTGGCGACGACCTGCCGGTCACGGTCGCGCTCAGCGCCGGCAACACCGACCACTACGACGAAACCGCGTTCAGCTTCGCGACCCTGCTCGCCGATGCCGCGCCGTACCAGGTCACGGTCAAGACCCCGCCGACGGGCCAGACCTGCTCGGTCTACAAAGGCGCCAGCGGCACGATGCCGGTGGCGGCAAACACGCTGCGTGTCGGTTGCGAGACCACTTACGACCTGGTGAGCCGCAGCAGCAACGATGCAGTGAAGGGCACTTACTTCGACAGCAGCGCGCCGGTCATCGGCGGCAGCGCTGAGGCGATCGGCGCCACCACTCAGGCTTACGGCGAAGGCCGCTTCATCGCTTTCGTCTCCAATGCCGCCGGCATCGGCGGCGCCACCGGGGCGCACCGGCAGGTCTTCTGGCGCGATCAGTTGACGGGCGAGACCAAACTCGTGAGCGCATCGGCGGCGGGCGCCGAAGGCAACGGCGACAGTTGGGCGCCGGCCATTTCGGCCGATGGACTGGCCGTGGCGTTCGAGTCGTATTCGAGCAACCTGGTCGCCGGCGACACCAACGGCGTGCGCGATGTCTTCGGCTGGTCGGCGGCAGACCCCAGCGGCATCGAGCGCCTCAGCGTGGGTGTGGGCGGTGTAGAGGCCAACGCGGCGAGTTTCGGCCCGACCGTGTCGGGCGATGGCCGGGTGGTCGCGTTCATGAGCGGCGCAAGCAACCTCACGCCGGGGGTTTCGGGCATCAACGAGATCCACGTGATCCGGCGCGACGTGGTGGCTGGCACCAACCAGCTCATCAGCGTGAATGCTGCTGGTGTGGCTCAGGAAGCCGGCAACCCGGTGCTGTCGGAAGACGGCAACCGGCTGGCGTTCAGCACCTTCTGGCCCCTGCTCGCCAGCGACACCAACAACCTGTGGGACATCTACGTCTACGACCACACCGCCAGCAGCCTGCAGCGCGTGAGCCTCACGAGCACCGGCGGCGAACGCAACCAGGGCACCGAGAGCGCGAGCCGCAGCGTGGCCCCGGCGATCTCGGGCAACGGCCGCTACGTGGCCTACGCCACCACCGCCAGCAACGTGGTGCCGGGCGACACCAACGGCGTGCAGGACGTGTTCGTGACCGATACGCAGACCGGTGCGGTCACACGGGCCAGCGTCAGCAGCGCCGGCGTGCAAGGCAACGCCGACAGCCCGCTGGGGCAGGGCGAGCGCGTCGGTCTGTCGTACGACGGCACCTGGGTCGCGTATTCGACCGCATCGAACACGCTCGGCGCGGGTGCCGGCACCACGGGCATCAGCAACATGGTGATGCACAACCGCGTCACCGGCGAGACCCGCGCCGTCACCAACCAGACGACCGGCTCTGTCGGCCCGGCGTCCATGTCGCGCAGCGGGTATTACGTCGTCTTCGGAGCGTCGGCGCAGTTGGACAACCGGTTCGCGTCGAGCGGCTTGTTCTCGCACTTCACGGGGGTGGGGCGTTCGTGGTGGTGGATCGACTGAGATTGCATCGCGCATGAAAAAGGGCGGCCCGCGGGCCGCCCTCTTTGTTCCGCCGAAGCTTCAGAGGCCGGCTGCGGCCTTTAACACTGCCACCTTGTCGGTCCTCTCCCACGTGAACTCAGGCTCCTCACGCCCGAAGTGGCCATAGGCCGCGGTCTTCTCGTAGATCGGTCGCAGCAGGTCGAGCATCTGGATGATGCCCTTCGGCCGCAGGTCGAAGTGCTCTTGCACCAGCGCCGAGAGCTTGTCGTCTGACATCACGCCGGTGCCTTCGGTGTAGACCGTGATGTTCATCGGCTTGGCCACACCGATCGCGTAGGCGACCTGGATCTGGCACTGGCGGGCCAGACCGGCAGCGACGATGTTCTTCGCCACGTAACGCGCAGCGTAGGCAGCCGAGCGATCGACCTTGCTCGGGTCTTTGCCCGAGAACGCGCCACCACCGTGCGGGCAGGCGCCACCGTAGGTGTCGACGATGATCTTGCGACCCGTGAGGCCACAGTCGCCCTGCGGGCCGCCAATGACAAAACGCCCGGTCGGGTTGACCAGGTAGCGCGTGTTCTTCAGCCACTCTTTCGGCAGCACCGGCTTGATCAGCTCTTCGATGATGGCTTCATTGAACGAAGCTTTCATCTTGGTCGCGGTTTCGCTCTGGTCGGGGCTGTGCTGGGTGGAGAGCACGACCGTGTCGATGCTGTGCGGCTTGCCGTCGACATAACGCATCGTCACCTGGCTCTTCGCGTCGGGGCGCAGGAACGGCAGGCGGCCGTCCTTGCGCAACTGGGCCTGGCGCTCGACGAGGCGGTGCGCGTAGTAGATCGGCGCGGGCATCAGCTCGGGCGTTTCGTCGCAGGCGTAGCCGAACATCAGGC